>CAZNFR010000023.1:0-47304 GCA_964572225.1 uncultured Bacteroidaceae bacterium | reverse complement strand
TGTGATTACCATAGGTTCTATCATTCAGATGTTTTCCTCACAGTTTTTACTGGGACTGGGAGGATTGGTCCTGGGTAATTTACTATGGAGAGTTATTTGTGAAGGTCTGGTGATCGGATTCCGTATTGCCAGTTCCTTATCGAATATCGAACGAAATACGGCCAAGTAGTCTCCGATTTTTAACATAGTTATTTTCTCTTTAAAGATAAAGGTGCTTTTTCCGGATTTATATTTCAAAATGTCGAATAACATCCCGGGAAATTCCAAAACCTTTTATTAATCATATTTATTCCCGACTTTAGGTGTTTTCTTTGTGATACCATTTAATCGCTACCGGCTGTTCAGCCGGCATGGAGAAAAAACAGCTTACGATTTCCATTTGGTATGAAAAGAAAAACACCCATTGATTTTGACATTGTAGAAAATGTAATTCAAAACGCCTCTGTCGATAAGGTTGGCAGAGCCACAATAAGGGAAATTGTTAAGATCGTTAATGATATTGAAGCAAGGACAGGCAAGGAGTTTATCCGGATGGAAATGGGAGTTCCCGGACTTGATCCTGCTTCTGTGGGCACTGAGGCTGAAATCGCGGCCCTGAAGCGAGGAGTGGCATCCCGTTACCCTATGATAGAAGGGGTGAAGGAATTAAAACAGGAGGTTGCCCGCTTTGCCCGCTTATTTCTTGACATTGAGGTGAATGCACAGGGTTGTGTGCCTACGGTAGGTTCCATGATGGGCAGCATGGCTGCTTTTATGGTAGCCAACAGGACGGATCACACCAAAGAAGGGACTTTATTCATTGATCCGGGCTTCCCGGTTCAAAAACAGCAATGTAAGGTCCTGGGCCATAGTTATGAGCATTTTGATGTTTATGATTACCGGGGTGATAAGCTGGGTCCGAAGCTGGAATCTTACCTGAAAAGTGGTAAGATTTCTTCAATTTTATATTCCAATCCGAATAATCCATCCTGGATATGTTTCACCGAACAGGAGTTGCGAACCATAGGTGAGCTTGCAGTAAAGTATGATGTAATTGTTATTGAGGACCTTGCCTACATCGCTATGGATTTTCGCAAGGATATGTCCCGTCCCGGCAGGCCCCCTTATCAGCCCACAGTGGCAAAGTACACCGACAAATATATGCTTCTCATATCCTCCTCCAAAGCATTCAGCTACGCAGGGCAGAGGGTGGCGATGCTTATCATGTCGGATGCACTTTACCATTCTCGCTATCCTGATCTGCGAAGGTATTATTCGAGTGAGGTTTTCGGACTGGCCATGATTTATGGAGCTTTGTATGCACTTTCTGCGGGTACGAGCCATTCTGCACAATTTGCCCTGGCTGCCATTCTCAAGGCCACCAACGAGGGGGAATTTGATTTTGTGAATGTGGTCAGGGAATACGGCAGAAAGGCGGGTGTTATGAAGAAAATATTTACCGATAACGGATTCCGGATCGTTTACGACAGGGATATTGATCTCCCTCTGGCCGATGGATTTTATTTTACGATCTCTTATCCCGGTTTCAAGGGAATAGAGTTATTGGAAGAACTGCTTTTTTATGGGATCAGCGCGATTTCCCTGGATATTACCGGAAGTACCAGAACTGAAGGACTACGTGCTTGTGTATCCCAGGTAAGAAGAGACCAGTTTGAAGTGCTTAGAGAAAGGGTAGCCCGTTTTGCGGAGGACCATCCTGTAACTGGTTGATTATAAAAGAATTTTTCCTGAGGTTATTTTTATTGTTTATAATTAACCCTGGATAGAATTAGGTAAAAAACTAGGATTATCAGCAGAATTCTTATTTTTGGTTAATTGAATCTTAAGATTCTGATAAAAATTTAACAATATGGCGAAATCTAAAGGGGCAATTGTGGTCGACATTGAGAAATGTAAAGGATGCGAACTATGTGTGGTTAATTGTCCGACAAATGTAATAGAGCTTGCAAGACAGGTAAACGGCAAAGGTTATCATTATGCCTATATGGAAAAGCCGGAGGCTTGCATTGGCTGCTCAAACTGCGCACTCGTCTGTCCAGACGGTGTCATTGAAGTTTACCAGGTGAAAGTATAATCAAATTAAACGAACTCTTTTTATGGGCGAATTACGATTGATGAAGGGTAACGAAGCAATTGCCGAGGCCGCTATAAGGGCAGGCATCGATGCCTACTTCGGCTATCCCATAACTCCTCAGTCCGAAGTACTTGAATACCTTATGCAGGAAAGACCTGAAGAAAGAACCGGCATGGTTGTACTTCAGGCAGAAAGCGAAATAGCGGCAATCAATATGGTATACGGGGCTGCTGGTACGGGTAAGAAAGTAATGACCTCTTCATCCAGTCCGGGGATCAGCCTGAAACAGGAGGGGATCTCCTACATTGCCGGCGCCGAATTACCCTGTCTTATTGTGAATGTGGTTAGGGGCGGACCCGGACTTGGGACCATTCAGCCTTCACAGGCCGATTATTTCCAGTCTACCAAAGGAGGTGGTCACGGGGATTACCGGCTTATTGTCCTGGCCCCTGCATCGGTGCAGGAAATGGCCGATTTTGTATCCCTGGCGATGGATCTTGCCTTTAAATACCGTAACCCCGCCCTGATATTAAGCGATGGGGTAATTGGACAAATGATGGAAAAAGTAGAGCTTAAGGAACCGGTCCCCAGAACCGATTATTTCGATGAATCCTGGGTGATCACCGGAAAAAAGGCTGGCCGGGAAAGAAACGTTATCACCTCTCTGGATCTTGATCCTTATCAGGAGGAGAAACACAATTTGAGACTTCAGGCAAAATATCAAAAGATCAAGGAACTGGAGGTCAGATTTGAAGAATTTATGGTGGAGGATGCCGAATATCTGATGGTCGCTTATGGATCGAGTGCGAGGATTAGTCAGAAAGCCATTAAACTGGCCAGGAAAAAGGGCATTAAAGCCGGTTTGCTGCGTCCCATCACCTTATTTCCTTTTCCGGAGGTCAGAATTTCAGAGCTTGCCGATCAGGTGAAAGGATTTTTATCGGTTGAAATGAGTGCCGGACAAATGGTAGAAGATGTGATGCTCGCGGTAAACGGAAGGAAACCGGTTGAGCATTTCGGCAGGTATGGTGGGGTGATCCCCTCTCCCGATGAGGTGTTGAAAGCCCTTGAAGAAAAAATTGTAAACAGCTGAACATGGAAATAAAAGACATAATCAGAGAAGAAAATAAGGTGTATTCCAGGACACCTCTTATGACCGATAAAGTGCTATCCTATTGCCCGGGTTGCGGACATGGAACTGCGCACAGGATAATTATGGAGGTGGTGGAAGAAATGGGAATTCAGGAGGATACCATCGGGGTGGCACCGGTAGGATGTTCCGTTCTGGCCTATGATTTTATGGATATTGACATGGCTCAGGCCGCACATGGACGTGCTCCGGCTGTGGCAACAGGGATAAAAAGATTGTGGCCCGATAAATATGTTTTTACCTACCAGGGTGATGGGGACCTAGCTGCTATCGGCACCGCAGAAACTATTCATGCCTGCAATCGTGGTGAGAATATCGTAATCTTTTATATCAATAACGGGATATATGGTATGACCGGCGGGCAAATGGCTCCCACTACCTTACCCGGCATGAGATCCTCCACTTCCCCCTATGGACGTAATGTGGAAACCATGGGAAACCCGCTGATCATCACCGATATGATAGCCATGTTGCCAGGTACTTATTATGTTACAAGACAGGCGGTTCATAAACCGGGCAATGTAAGAAAAGCCAAAAAAGCCGTTCGGAAAGCTTTTGAAAACCAAAAGGCAAAAAAAGGATTATCATTTATAGAAATCGTTTCGAATTGCAATTCCGGTTGGAAAATGACTCCTGTACAGGCGAACAAATGGATGGAAGAAAATATGTTTCCCTATTATCCGCTTGGAGATATCAAAGTGGACGGGAAGAAAGTAAAGGAAGAAAATCAATAGATTAAACAAGGGTATCGTAAATAACTAAGATATGACCGAAGAAATAATAATCGCAGGTTTTGGAGGACAGGGGGTATTGTCTATGGGAAAAATCCTTGCCTATTCCGGAATTATGCAGAATATGGAAGTTAGCTGGATGCCTTCCTACGGACCTGAGATGCGGGGAGGAACCGCAAATGTTACCGTTATTCTGAGTGATGAAAAGGTAAGTTCTCCCGTACTTCATGATTTTGATACTGGAATTATTCTCAACCAGCAATCGCTTGATAAGTTTGAATCGAGGATAAAGCCGGGAGGATTATTATTATATGACGGAAACGGGATTACCCGACATCCCGAAAGAACGGATATCTCCATTTACAGGGTGGATGCAGCCGAAGAATCCACCCGCATGTCCACCACGAAAACCTTCAATATGATCGTCCTTGGTGCCTACCTCAGGATCAAGCCTGTTGTTGAATTGGAGAATGTTATTGCCGGATTAAAGAAATCCCTCCCCGAACGGCATCATCATTTACTGACCGTGAATGAAGAAGCCATCAAAAGAGGGTTGCAAATTGTAAAGGAAGTTAAGATTCCGGCAGGCTGATTTTTAGTTTAACATAAGCTTTTCTTTTGGCAAAACCTCTCAGGAATTAATCGGGGAGGTTTTTTTATGTAAAATTGCCCGCTGAACATCCTGAAAACGATAAAAATAGGGTTTAACATAATTCATGGTTTTCAACCCTTTCAGCATAGCTAAAAAAGAGTGATTTACATCACCCTTGCAGATAATCAAAATCACTGTTCCTGCTAAGGCATATCATTCCCGGATTCCATACCCGGCCTTGGTTCTGGCGTAAAAAAAAGCAGTAACAAGTTCTCAAAACCTTATGAAAACTTCCCACAAAAATACGAAGCAGGTTGCATTGACAAGCTCCCGGAAATATCATTTACAGGCAATCTTTCTATTCTGCCTTTTTTTCTATTTCACTTCTGGCAGTTCGCAGGACAGAAATGGGGATAATGTTTACCTTGGAATGAATGTGAATCAATTTCAATCGGGCAGCGGACATAATTCAAGCCTGGTAATGAAATCGACCCTTCAGAAGGGAAGGCGTTCCATTGAGCTTGGAATGATGGTTGAAAATGAGAGCAGCAGGGTAAGCGGTGCAGATTTGAAATACAAGCACTTCCTTGGACAGAGGGCAAGCATTGAACATTTTCACGAGAATAAGGCCATTAAGCTGAAGCCCTACATTCATTACAGTTGCATTTACCATAGTGCAAAGGTGAATACACCGGATTTTATTCCCCAGGGAAATAAAAAAAGCATGCACCCTGAGTTGCCATCCTCGCCGGGAACGGTTGCCACCATGGAACATTTCACAGGACTGGGAATGCAGGTTTATCTTTCCAAAAATGTTTGTCTTGACGGTAGCCTTGGATTGGGCGCCTATATTGGAAGCCTGGATCATATGAACACTCCGAAAACGATAGGGATCCATAAAGAAAATCATGGATATATACTTGCGGTTGAATTTGGTTTGGGTTATAAGTTTGGTATGTGATTAAGGGAGAATGGGTTTAATTTTCTTTTTGTTTTTTTCGAAGGGCCGTTTCAACAAATGAGACGGCTCTTTGTTTACAACTTTGTAATGCGTAACATTGGATTTTTAGAAGCCGGACCATGAAAACCAAACTGATTAATACGGTTTTAATAAGTTTTCTGTTTATACCCCTTATGTCATTTACTCCTGAAAAACCTCTTCGATTTGCGGTAATAACCGATGTACAATATGCTGATAAAGACCCTTATAATGAAAGGGTTTACCGGGAGGCCCTCAATAAATTGGAGGATGCAGTAATCCTCATCAATAATGAATCACCAGACTTTACCCTTAGTCTCGGAGACCTGATCGATACAGGATGGGAAAACCTTGAAACGATACTTCCGGTTTTTAACTCCATTCAATCCGAAAAATACCACGTTCTGGGTAATCATGAGTTTTCAGGACTTAGCAGTGAAGAAAAGACAAAGCTGACTGAGAAACTGTCCATGCCCTCGGATTATTATACGTTTACCCGAGAGGGATGGAGGTTTATTATATTGAATTCGAACGATTTAAGTTTATATGCAAATCCGGAAGGGTCGCACAAGTACGAGTATTCAAAATCCGTATTGAGTGAAATGCAAAGGGAAGGAATGATCCATGCCCGTGAGTGGAACGGGGGAATTTCCAAGCCTCAGTTGCAATGGCTTGAGATTGAGCTTTCCCGTGCCGAAAGAGAAGGGATGAAGGTGATTGTCTCAGGTCATATGCCGGTATTGCCCCTGAACATGAACAATCTCTGGAACAACGATGATCTGGTGCGCATTCTTGAGAAGCACGATTGTGTAAAGTTATACATGGCAGGGCATTATCATATGGGGGGCTACATGGAAAAGGAAGGAATTCATTACTGGACTGCAAAAGCCATGCTGGATTACCCGGACCAAACTGCCTGGTCCCTGGTTGAATTGTATTCCGATTCCATTATAATTGAGGGTAAAGGTCGGGAACCCGGACGCAGGCTATACATTACCAGATAAATTATCCCGGTACCGGGTTTTTTTTATTGTTTATTGGCTTATTGGTTAAATTCATGTAGTTTTGGATTTTTAATACCAAGATGCTATTAACAAACTTAAATCCATGGAAAAAAAACCAAAAACCTTTAGCAGAAGAGCTTTTCTCTCCACCTCCCTTGCCGGCATTGCCGGTCTTTCTGTTTTATCCCTAAAATCATGCGGTAAGTCAGGCGACCTTCGCCTTGGTTTTATCGGTCTGGGCCGACAGGCAAATTACCTTCAAACCAGCTTCCTCGGCATAGAAGGAGTTGAAGTGGTGGCAGGTGCAGATGTCTACCAGGTAAAACGAGAGCGTTTCCAGCAAAAAGCAATGAAGTACTATAAGGAATTGGAAAGGAAGGTGAGGGTTGAGGTATATGAGGATTACAGGGAACTTCTTGCAAGAAGAGATATTGATGCTGTAGTAATTGCATCTCCGGATCATTGGCATGCCCGGATGGCGATAGATGCATGCCAGGCTGGAAAAGATATTTACCTTGAAAAACCTCTTACCTTTACCATAAAGGAAGGGATTGAGCTCGTAAAGGCTGTCAGGGAAAACGACCGTATCCTTGCAGTAGGAAGTCAGCAGCGAAGCGACGATAATTTCAAACATGCGATCGAAGTTGCCAGATCCGGCAGGCTCGGCAAACTGAAAAGAGTGAGTGTATTTGTAGGAAATGATCCTCATCCCATTCCCTATAATCAGCCCGAAGAGCCTGTACCTTCAGGACTTGACTGGAATGCCTGGATCGGACCCGCCCCCTATCAGCATTTTAACAAGGAACTGAATCCCCCGATTAGCCTTAATCCCCCTGAAAATGAGCAGTTTTGGGGTGGTTGGAGATGGTATAAGGAATTTGGAGGCGGATTAATGACCGATTGGGGTGCTCACATGATCGATATTGCTCAGTGGGGAATGGGTGTTGATAAATCGGGACCGGTTCGAATTATACCCGCAGGATTCGAGGAGGCAGAATATCTTCGGTTTGAATACAAGGATGCACCCACCGTTACCCTTGAACCCTTTAACGGAGAAACAAGGGGAGTGAAATTCTGGGGTGAAAACGGATGGATTGAGGTTGCACGGGGAGTTTTTAATGCCTCTTCACCGGAATTTTACGCTGAGGAGGTGGAAGACACCGAGGTACCTTACGAAGGTAGAGCTGCGCATCATGTCGACTTTATTGAATCGGTTAAGCAGCATAAGGATCCGGTAGTTCCGGTAGAGATTGGACACCGTACCTGCACGGCCTGCACCCTGGCAAATATAGCTCATGAACTGGGAAGGCCTGTCGGCTGGGATCCGGAGAATGAGAAATTCGTTAATGATCCGGAAGCAGAGAAGTTCTTTCACCGTAAGTACGAAAACGGATACACTCTTTGATCCACTCTATCTGTAAAACCCCATTTCTTCGATATATTTAAAGACCGCGGGAGGGAGAAGGTATTTTACCTTTTTTCCTTCCGCTATGTTTTTTCGGATAAAACTGGAAGAGATCTCAATCTTTGGAGCTTCTACAACTTCAATATTTTTGTGCTTCCTTATTTGTTCCCAGGATACTCCATGCCTTGGATATACGATTCTTTTATAGTTTTCAACCAGGATCTCGCAATTTTTCCAGCGCTCAAAGCTTAGCAGGTTATCTGCTCCCAGGATCATCTGAAATTCATAGGAAGGAAATTTTTCAGAAAGGTAGGTCAGGGTGTCAACAGTATAGGAGGGTTTTGGCATTCTGAACTCTATGTCGCTGGCCATGAAACGATCATCATTCTTTATGGCCTGGTAGACCATCTCCAGCCGATGATGGTCGTCCAAAAGAGTTTGTTTTCTTTTTAGCGGATTTTGCGGACTGACCACAAACCAAAGCTGGTCTAAATCTGAATTCTCATAGATATATTCTGCAATGGACAGATGACCTATATGAACCGGATTAAAAGATCCAAAAAATAGTCCTACTTTCATTCTTTAATTGAATAAAAAATTTCTGACCAGGTTCTCTGCACCTGAAAATGCCTTTTGCAATTCGTCATTCATAAGGATATAATCAAAATCTCCAGCGAATTTCCGCTCATATTCAGCTTTTTCCAAACGTTTTTTGATATTCTCTTCTGAATCGGTCGAACGTTCGCGTAATCGCTTCTCAAGTTCCGCGGGAGAAGGGATATCGATAAAAATGGCGAGGGCCCTGTTCCCGAATTGCCTTTTCAGATTCAGTGCTCCCTTTACGTCAATATCAAATATGACATGCTTGCCCTCCATCCAAATCCTTTCCACATCCGATCGAAGAGTACCGTAAAATTTTCCCGGGTAAACTTCCTGCCATTCCAATAGCTCACCCGATTCAATCTTCTGCCTGAATTCCATTTCGGTAATAAAATAGTAATCGCGACCCTCTTTCTCACCCCCTCTGGGTACCCTGCTCGTGACAGAAACAGAGAATACGAGTTGAGGAAAAACATTGAGGATATGATGCACAATGGTAGATTTACCTGAACCTGAGGGTGCAGCGAATATAACCAGTTTTCCAGACATATTACAAGATGTTGAGAACCTGTTCTTTTATTTTTTCCAGTTCATCCTTCATTTTTACAACGATATGTTGAATCGAGGAATCACTGGCTTTCGACCCGAGTGTGTTGATCTCTCTTCCCATCTCCTGTGTGATGAACGCAAGTTTTTTACCGCTGGCTCCCTGGTCATCCAAAGACTCCTGAAAATAACGGCAGTGTTGGCTCAGTCTGGACTTTTCTTCAGAGATATCCAGCTTCTCGAGGTAATAGATCATTTCTTGCTCCAATCTGTCCTGGTCGATCTTTTCGGGACCGATGATATCCTGCAGGTTCCTGCTTATTCTTTCGCGGATCCGAAGGGTCCTTTCCTTTTCAAAATCTTCAATATGAGTCAGATAATCCTGTATGATCCCTGTTCGTTTGTATAATTCTTCCCGTATGACTTTTCCTTCGGTTGTTCTAAAGCTATCCAGCTTATCAATGGCAAGGTTCAGGGACTCTTTTAACTTTTCCCATTCTTCAGGATCGAGTTCCATTTTCTCATTCCTGATGGTATCAGGTAATTTTAAGATGGATGGGACCAGATCGGATTCGTTAATCCCGAGCTCATCGGCCAATTCACTGAGCTGTCTGTAATAAAGTTTGAAGATCTCTTTATTGATGGTTGAGGTTGCGACATTTTCGTTCAGTTCATAAAAGATACTCAGGTCTATCTTGCCCCTTTCCAGTCTCTCCTGGAGTATTTTTCTGATATCCAGTTCCTTTTCCCGGTAGAAATGAGGAACTTTAATGGCCGTATCGATGTTTTTACTGTTCAGAGATTTGATCTCAATACTTATCTTTTTACCCGGAAGAATTAATTCTGAATTCCCGAATCCTGTCATGGATTTTAGCATAGCCTGGTTTTTATTGTATCACAAATTTAGAAAAATATAGGGATAATAATATTTCTGGTTAATCGGGCTGTCGGGGTTCCGGCCCCAAAACCGGCTTAATTCCCGTTACGGCTTTATTTCTCCATTTGCCTGTAAGATAATAAAGAAAAGAAAGGATCAAGCCGATCAACCACCCGGCAGGAACGGACCACCAGATTCCTGTTTCTCCCATTTTGTCTGATAAAAACCAGGCTCCGGGTATGCGAATTACCCAAAGTGAAATCAGTGTAATAAACATGGGGATAAGGGTATCCCCGGCACCCCTCAGGACACCGTTGATTGTGAACATTCCGGAAAAAATTATGTAGGCAGCGCTAACAATGAACAGGTACTCACCCCCGATCCGGATCACTTCGGGGTCCTTGTTAAACAGTCCAACCAATAAGCCTCTGGAGGATATGATAAGGAAGGTTAGTGTAATCGAAACCAGTGAGGACATGATCAGGGTACTGATCATTCCTTTCCTGACCCTGTCCTTTTTTCCCGCACCAATGTTTTGTCCGACAAAGGCGGCCAAAGCCTGGCTAAAAATCATAGCTGGCTGGATGGCGATTGAATCGATCCTTCCTGCAACCGAATAGGCTGCAATAACATCGGTGCCGAAATTATTGACAATTTTCAGAAGAGCCATCATTCCGAGAGCCACAAAGGTATGTTGAAACCCGGTAGGCAACCCGATTCTCAAAGACTGAAGGAAGATCTCCCGGTCGAAGATAAAATCTTTCAGGCGGATAGAAATCAGTTTATGGGTCCGGTTTAGGTATATTACCGCAGTCAGGAAGGCGCCCCCCTGAGAAATTACCGTGGCCAGGCCCGCTCCTGCAATCCCCCATCCGAATTTCAGGACGAATAGAAGATCCAGCCCGATATTCATAAAAGTGGAAATAATAATAAAATACATGGGCGTTTTACTGTCCCCTAAGCCCCTGAGAATTGCGGAAGTTCCGTTAAAGCCAAAAAATACAAAGAGTCCGGCTATAATGATGTTTATATAGGTCCTGGCCATAGGAAGAACCTCCTCGGGAATATCGAGGAGACGAAGGATCTGTTCGCTAAATACCAGGCCAACGACAGACAGAATAATGGCCATAGAGAACATTAACAGATAGATTGTGCCAATGGCCTTTCTGACCTTTTCATAGTCTTTAGCCCCAAAATACTGGGATATTACAATCGTACCTCCAAATGCAACTCCGATGATCAGGGCAATTAATGTGAACATTATGGGAAAAGCATTCCCAATCGCTGCCAGGGCTTCTTTTCCAATTACCCTGCCTACTATAATGCTGTCGACCACATTATAAAGTTGCTGAAAAACGCTGCCTATCAAAAGTGGAATGGCAAAGAGCAGTATATTCTTCCCTTCATTACCAACAGTGAGATCTCTCATTCGGAAAAAAAATTTGGGAGGCTAAGGTTAACATTTAGATCAAAAGCACAAAATCTTTAAACAAATTTGTCTTCCTTATGTTTTTTCCTTTTTCTTTTCTTCTGACTATGGCAAATTATCGAATACTGGATGGTTTGAATCAAATCTGGAAAGTGATATCCCGGGAGGCTTTTTACTATTTATTGAGTTGCCCACTTTTCAATTCATCCAGGTACCTTTGGTAGTATCTCTGGTAAATTTCCTCTCTGGCTCTGGTTGCCTCCTCCTCCCTGAGTGAATAGTCGCTGCGCGATTCGTCCTTCCTTTTCGGTTCAAAAAGGTCATTATTATTCATTTCTTCGATCACCTCGGAGGTATAATGGTAGTCAACAAAAATTTCGGGTGAAAAGTCCCACAGCCTTATAGTTTTATCATGGGAAGCCGAGGCAACCCACTTTCCGTCGGGTGAAAAGCATATATCGGTTACTTCCTTTTCATGATCAATATAGGAATAAACGGAGAGACCGGTACTTACTTCCCAGATCCTTATCTCCCGGTCAAAGGAACATGAAACCAGATGAAGTCCGTCGGGTGAAAACTCAATATCCATTACAAAATCCGTATGACCTGTAAGAGTTTTCAGCAGCTGCCCACTGGCGAGTCCGTAGATCCGAATGGTCTTATCTTTTGAACAGCTTGCCAGTAAACTGTCGTCAGGACTGAAGCATACTGAATAAATATCCTGTGGATGTCCGTTCAGGGTCATAAGGTTTTCACCCGTTTCCGGGTTCCATATCTTTAGGGTATTGTCTACTGAGCCGCTCGCAATAAGGTTTCCCTTTGTACTAAAACATACTGCCATGGCTACATCCTCGTGGCCTTTGAAATCCATAAGATGTTCTCCTTTCAGGACATCCCATTTCTTAAAAACCTTATTCATGGCACCGGAAACCATATATCGTCCGGTAGCATCAAGATCAGCAGAAAAAATGGTGGTTGTGTGATTCGTAAGGTTATAAATCAATTTACCTTCGTTCGACCATATTTTGATGGTATTATCGCCTGCAGTCATAAAATACTTGCCCTTGGGATCCATATCCACAGCCATAACCCCTTTCCAATGGTTTTTGACTTTCAGTTCCTCCTTTTGAGATTCAATGTCGTAAATTCTTGCGGTACCATCGAAATATCCTGCGATAATTTTCTTTCCATCGGGGGAGAAGGCTATGCAATTCACCTCATCCGGTTCCCTGAAGGTTTTTGAGAGATAGGGGTCTGACTGTGCAGAGAGGGTGAGTGTGGAGAGAAAGATAAAAAGGGTCAAAGGGTATTTAATCATTGCCGGTCGGATTTGGAGGTTTTACTTTGATTAATGGTAAAAATAAATTCAGCTCCCTGTCCAGGGGAACTTTTAATGGTTAATTCACCATTATGTTTTTTTATAAAATCATAACATAAGGAAAGTCCCAGTCCGGATCCGTCCTCCTTAGCCGTTCCTGTCCTTGATTTGGAATTATTACCGGAAAGGAGAGTGTTGACGATTTCCTCACTCATCCCGATCCCGAAATCTTTTATGCTGAATTCTACCATGGCATTTCTTTTTAGGGCTGACAAAATGATTTTGCCACCGGGATAAGAAAACTTTATTGCATTGGACATCAGGTTTCTGAAGATTGTCATAAGCATATTTCGGTCTGCAACCACCCGAAGTTCGTCCCCGATTTCATTGCTGATCCGGATGTCCTTAACGAGGGCTGCTTCATTTAATAAGGGAATAGTCTCCTTAAGCAGTTCAGAAATGATCAATTCTTCGGGCTGGAAGGATATTTTTCCGGTTTTACTTCTTGACCATTGAAGAAGATTCTCAAGAAGGGCCATGCTGTTTTTTGAAGAGACCTGAATTAGCCTCAGGTATTTCAGCAGACTTTCCCTGTCCATTTCATCAAATTCATCCAGAATCAGGTTTGCAATGCTGAGAACAGTGTTAAACGGGTTCCTGAGGTCATGGCCTATGATCGAAAAAATCCGGTCCTTATCCTGGTTGGCCAATTTTAGTTTTTCCTCGGATTCCTTCAAGGCTTTTTCCGTTAGTTTTCTCTGCGTTATATCCCTGAAGATGGCGTAGGTTCCTGAAAAATTGTGTTTTTCGTCGAAATAAGGGGTAGCAGTAACAAGAAGATACTTTTGATTTCCCATGGCATCCCTGATCATGACCTCATAGGATGATTGGCTTCCTTTTTTTCTCAGTTGGATCTGTTTATCAATCAGTTTGGTATTTTTTTTATCCAAAAAATCGGGGAGATGCCTTCCAATTAATTCACCCTTTTTAACTCCGAAAATTTCTTCTCCTTGTTCATTTGCAAAGGTAAATACTTCGTTCTCATCCACGATCCCAATGCCTTCCCCCTGGTTTTCTACCAGGAGTTTGTACTTTCTTTCACTTTGTTCAAGTTTTTTCCTTGTTTCTTTCAATTCTGTGATATCGATAGAAATATTCGCGGTTGCTATGAGTTTATTGTCTCTAAAAACCGGAAATTTTTTGGTAAGGCTGTGTATGATATCACCCCTGGGAGTGATAAACTCTTCTTCAATTGACAGGGATTCACCGGGACCGAGGGATTGAGCCTGCCTTTCGTTTTCCAGGTATTTTCGTACATGAGGGTGATCTCCAAAGACTTCAATATCTGTTTTTCCGAGAAAGTCCCCTTCAGAGTTCAGTCCGGAATCCCTGACCAGTGCCTGATTTGCAGCAATGAAACGAAGGTCAAGGTCTTTGATGGAAGCATGATTATTGGAATTCTCGATTATGGCAGAAAGCAATCGTATCCTTTCCTGAAAAGTCCTTTCCTCCGTTATATTCCTAATAAGAAGCATGCAATATCCATCTTTGTTTTCAAAGTCGGTTATATACCGGAAATTATATTGGTACCACTGATCCCCGTAATGAATCTCGGCAGAACCGGGTTTTTTTAGAAGAGCTTTTAAAACGAAGGGATGAACCAATTCATAGACATGATCCGAAACAACCATTTTCAGAGGCTTGTTTTCAAAATCAGCAGGGAATTTTTCGTATTTGGTCATCTCGGATCCATCCGACATAACAATATTCAGATCTTTATCAATAAGATGGATGTCGGTTCCCGGAAGGTTCCTGACCAGGTTTCGGTAATAGTATTCGTTGTATTTAAGCTTTTGATGCCTTTGTGTTCTGTGGGTGGTATCAGGGCCGATGCAAAAAACGATTTTTCCGGTTCCGGAATCAAAACAGAGGTTGAGACTGCTTATGGTGATTATTTCCCCAGCCGGTTTCAGGAATTTGCGGTCCATGTAGGCAATCTCACCGGGTTTTAGTTTCTCATTAAGGAGTCTGGAAATATCTTCCTCTGGCACAATTTTTTTTAAGGAAGGTAGATCTTTCCTTGCCTCTGTAATCCCAAGTAGGTCCCTGGCTTTTTGATTGATGAGCCTTATTAGATCGGTACCTTCTTGTTGAAAGCAATCGTGTATTAGGAAAAACGTATTTTGATCCTGGTAAAAGGCATTCAAAAACAGCTCTCCTATTGCCGGGGTAGCGAACATTTTTAATTCTTTGAAAAGCTCAGGCTCCTTAATATTGCTTCTTTTCAGGTTCATGGTAATTTCTTCACTGGCAAATTAACTAACCTGTCGATGAAAAGCAAGCTAATTTTACAACAGTATTTCCCAGATATTAAAGATGGCAAATACAATGCTGCCGATCCCGTTTGTGGTAAAAAACGCCAGATTAAGACGACTAAGATCATCGGGTTTCACGATCAGGTGCTGATATACCAATAATCCGGCAAAAAAGAATGACCCTAACCAGTATAACCATCCGAATCCGGCACTTATACCTATGATAACGAGAAAAACTGCCGAGATAGCATGCGTGATGGAAGAGATTTTAAGGGTGCCTGTTCTGCCCAAAAGGACAGCAAGGGACCGGAGGTTCATTCTCCTGTCAAATTCTTCATCCTGCAAGGCATAGAGCATATCAAAACCGCTGGTCCAGAAAAGCACCAGCAGGGAATAGAAAACGGGAAGCGGATCGAAAGTTCCGGTCACCGATAGGTAAGCACCAATCGGGGCGAGGGATAATCCAATCCCGAGGATAAAATGACAAAGACTGGTAAACTTCTTGGTGAGACTATATCCCAGAATGACCAGCAAAGCAATCGGGGAAAGGTAAAAGGTTAATGGATTAATCAGCCAGGTGGTGCCAGTAAAGAGAAGGGAGTTCAGGATTACAAAAATCAGGGCTTTGGAAGGTTGGATCTTACCGGAGGGTATTTCCCTTAAAGCGGTTCTGGGATTTTCTGAGTCGAATTTACGGTCTGCATAACGGTTGAAGGCCATGGCTGCATTGCGGGCAAAAACCATGCATAGTACAATAAGGATAAAGAGATACCAGGGTATCTCCTTATCGCTGTGCATAATGCCTAAAAAGAAACCTGTGATTGCAAAAGGCATGGCAAAGATCGTATGGCTGAACTTTACCAGCGACAGGTAGTTTTTGAAGGTAGCCTCTGATCTCACCAGGAAAGTAGTTTTGTTAATAACTTAGGCTCAGGATTCTTCCTTCGGTGAAATTAAAAAACTTTTCCTTATCTGCTATGCTAACCCCATCCATAACATCTTCCGGTGATCTACCAGCGGCTTTAAGACAGCCCGGACATACCTGCAGTTCCACGCCTTTTTCAATGAGCGTTCTTAATTGTTTGTGCGATTCCGGAAAATCACCTTCCATAGTTATGTTTTCAGAGTCTTTAAGGACAACATGGACGGCTTTAATATCGAGGTAAACCAGTACATCTTTGTCTTCAGACATAATTTCCGCCATCCGGAGAGCCATCAGAACCCTGTGGGGATCTTCGGGACCATGACTTAGATGAATGAAGATCCCGTCTGAGGGCTTCTCTTCATTCATGGGAGTTTCGGTAGCGGTCGGATTACAGGATACCGCCAAGGCTGTGAGAACCAGAAAAAGGATTGTTTTTGTCATCGTAATAAAATTAAATGTTATATTTAAGTACCTCTTTTGATGCAGCATAAACAGCGAATTTTTTAGCATTCACGGACACATTGTTTGAGGTTAACTTCCCTGAAAGGGAATTCATATTGCCGATTATCTGATGTATTAGGATAATAATTCTGTGTAAATTTTGTAGTTGACTTCATCAAAAACAACAAATATAACTTCAGAAAGTGATTCTGCTTTAAATTCCCGTGCCGAACGAATGGCAATTTCCGCTGCTTCCTTTTTGGGGTATCCGTATACACCGGTACTAATGTTTGGAAATGCAATGGATCCCAGTCTTTTATTATCTGCAATGGTAAGACAGTTAATATAACAGTCCCTCAGAAGCCGGGCTTCCTCATTTTCCCCTCCATGCCAAACCGGTCCGACGGTATGAATAATATAACGGGAAGGCAAAGCATAGGCAGAGGTGAGTTTAGCATGGCCGGTCTCACAACCATTCAAAGTTTTACATTCCTCCAGCAATTCCGGTCCGGCAGCCCTGTGTATGGCCCCATCCACTCCTCCGCCTCCAAGGAGGGTTTTATTGGCAGCATTTACGATTGCATCGGTATTAAGCTGCGTTATATCGCCTTTAAATAGTTTGATTTCCATGGTTTATTTTCTGATTCTAGCACCAAGTTCACTCTCAAGACTTTGGATAATCTTATTCATAACCTTATCTATTTGTTTGTCATTTAAGGTTTTTTTCTCATCCTGCAAAAGGAAGCTGACAGCATAGGATTTTTTGCCTTTCTCTATGCGTTCACCCTCATACACATCGAATATGTTTACCTCCCTTACAAGGTTTCTGTCGGCAGCTAAGGCAATCTCGCGTATCTGGTTAAATGTTACCCCTGTATCGAGAACCATCGAGAGATCTCTTTTTACTTCAGGAAAAGGACTGAATGGGGTGTATTGCAAAGATACCCCGGAAACGAGCTTTAGGGCAGTGTCCCAGTTCAGTGAGGAATAGAACACGGGATTTTCAATTTCGAAATACCTGCAAATCTCGGATTTTACCTTTCCGATGCAGGCAACATTTTCATTTTTTATCCGGTACACCATTGCCATTTCAAGATCCGGATGATGGATATTTTCGATCACAGGATCGACTGGATCAAGTAGGCTCAATTTTTTGAGTACTAATTCTGTATATGTCTTAATATCATAGAAATCGGCTATTTCCGGCTTGCTGATCCAGTTTTCTTTTCCCATGAATCCTGAGAGGAGCAGAGACAGGTTTTTTTCTTCATAATAGCCTTCCAATGGTGTTTCTTCCCCTGGCTTCGCTTTTCTGTAGATGTTACCGAATTCAAAAAAACTGACATCCGGATTCCGGTGATTCTGGTTATATCTCACCGCTTCGAGTCCTCCTTTTAACAGGTCCTTTCTCATACAGTTCAGGTCCTGACTAAGCGGGTTAAGTATTCTTACCAGATCGGGATCCGGTTGGTCTTCTTTTTCATACCAGCGTGAAGGCGCAAGGCTATTACACATAATCTCATGAAACCCAACCGAGGAAAGTAATTCGGCGACTCCATGACTTAGTTTTTCACGGTCAGGTTTTTCAACATAGGATATGGTTGCATTTACCTTTGATGAAGTTTCAATCTGGTTATACCCATATATTCTCAAGATTTCTTCGACCACATCGGCCGGTCTGGTTACATCTACCCGGTAGGTTGGAACTTTTAGAATCAGGGCGCTCTCTGTCTCCCTTTCGACCAGGAAATCCAGATTCGTGAGGATTTTTCGCACGATATCCCTGCTTATCTTTTTTCCACATAACCTGTACAGGTAATCGAATTCAAGATTTATTTCAACAGGGTGCACCGGATTGGGATACTCATCCTGAATACCGGAAGATATTTTTCCACCGGCTATTTCCCTGATCAGCAGGGCCGCTCTTTTTAAAGCATAAAGGGTTCCCTCCGGATCCGCTCCACGTTCAAAGCGAAAGGAGCTATCGGTATTTAACAGATGCTTCCGGGCAGTCTTCCGAACATAGACCGGATTAAAATTGGCGCTTTCCAGGAAAACATTTTGGGTATTCGCACTTACACCGGAATCAATTCCTCCATAAACACCGGCAATACACATTCCTCCATTTTCATCACAGATCATCAGATCGTCCTTACCCAGTTTTCTTTCTTCCTCATCGAGGGTAGTAAACAGGGTACCTTCAGGCAGGGTCTTAATAATTACCTTCCTGCCCTCAATCTTGTCTGCATCAAAGGCATGCAGTGGTTGCCCGGTTTCAAACATAACAAAGTTGGTAATATCAACAATGTTATTTACCGGATTGAGTCCGATAACTTTCAGTCTTTCTTTAAGCCAGTCGGGCGATTCAGTTACTTTTACCCCTGAAAGGCTGACTCCTGAATAACGGATACAGGCTTCTTCATTCTCGATCACTACTTTTACAGGGAGGGAATTATCATCCGGTTTAAAACTGTCAACCGGAGGTTTGATCAGTTCAGATTTTTTGCTTAGGCTCTGGAAAGCATGGATATCTCTGGCAGTTCCAATGTGTGATGCTCCGTCAATGCGGTTGGGGGTCAGTCCAATTTCGAAGACATAATCATCTTTAAGGTTAAGGAATTCTTTTGCAGGAGTTCCGGGTATTGCATTTGGATCAAGCACCATAATCCCGTCGTGACCGGTACCCAGCCCCAACTCATCTTCCGCACAGATCATTCCTTCGGAAACCTGCCCCCGTATTTTAACTTTTTTCAGACTTAATTCCTTATCCCCCATATGAAGGGTGGTACCGGTTTTGGCCACCATCACTTTTTGTCCGGCTGCCACATTGGGTGCTCCGCACACAATCTGAACCGGTTCTCCCTTACCCAGGTTTACCGTGGTGACACTAAGTTTATCGGCATCTGGATGCTTATCACAGCTTAGTACCTCCGCTACCACCACTCCCTCCAGTCCGCCTTTAACGGCTTCAACTTTCTCCAGGCCTTCCACTTCCAGCCCCGTATTGGTAAGGATTTTCGAGGTTTCTTCCGGAGAAGGTATTTCAGAAAGATAATCTTTGAGCCAGTTATAGGAAATCTTCATAAGAGTATTTTTTTAGGGTGATAAGCTTGGCTCCATGTGCTGACTTGTGAACACTCCGGGCATCCCGTTTTGGCTATGCTTTTATAATTATGCCCATTTAAGACCATGGAGGTTTCTTATGCTTTTGATTTTACAAAAAACAAAAGTAGTAAAAATGATTATTCCAATCTTTATGAATTGACCATTTTGATTCCTTGTATCTTTATGTTAATTGCATATTTTTGTAGCCTAAATTTCTTAATCTTGAAAGAAAAACGACTTATCCTTGTATCGAACGATGATGGGATCCATGCCAAAGGGTTGCATAATTTAATTGATGTGGCACGTGAGTTTGGAAATGTTATCGTTGCAGCCCCTGCCGAAGGCATGTCGGGAATGTCCCATGCGATTACCATCAAATACCCGCTGCGCGCCAACAAAATCAAAGAAGAAGAGGGATTGAAGGTTTATAGTTGCGAAGGGACACCGGTCGACTGTGTGAAGCTTGCCCTTAATCATCTTGTGGAAAAAAGGCCCGACCTGGTCCTTTCCGGTATTAATCATGGCTCTAATTCCTCTTCGAGTGTGGTCTATTCAGGCACCATGGCAGCGGCCATGGAAGGTTGTGTAAACATGATGCCCAGTGCGGGGTTCTCCCTTCTCAGCTATGATCCCGATGCGGATTTCTCAGTTGCCAGGGACGTGGTAAGGACAGTAGTGAAAAATATCCTGGAGAACGGTCTGGAAGAAGGTGTTTGTCTGAATGTAAATATCCCGGCTCTTCCCAAAAATGAACTCAGGGGAATTACCGTCTGCCGGCAAACCCGTGGCTACTGGAAGGAGGAATTTGTCAGGAGGATGGATCCCCATAATCGTGAATATTTCTGGCTCACCGGAACCTATTTCAATACTGAGGAAGACGCAGAAGATTCCGATGAATTTATTCTGAAGCAAAACATGGTTTCCGTTGTTCCGGTTACGGTTGACCTGACGGCTTACCGGGCTCTGAATGAAATCAAATCCTGGGATCTTTCGCTGGATGGCAAATAAACGATGGAATAACATATCGGTGGGCTGGATCCTGGGCCTTTTGCTCCCCGGAGGGGTCCTGTTTATCATCCTCCTGATAAAAAAAGGGGAATACACTCTTGCCGAATTTATTGTAACCGGCGTAAAAATGGGCTTTCTCCCTCAATTATTAAGCCTTTGCCTGATTCCGAATTTATTGTTATTTTTCACGTTTATCCGCCGAAACCTGCTAAAAGCAGCCCGAGGTGTTTTATTGTCCATGTTTTTGGCCGGAGGTATAATTTTATTATTGAAATTGTTATGATGAGCACCAACCCATTGTGTTTATATACTAAATATCCTGATGCCCGATGAAGTATTATCTCATTGCAGGTGAGGCATCCGGAGATTTACATGCCTCAAATCTAATGAAAGGACTAAAGAAATTCGACAAGGATTCCAGTTTCCGGTTCTTTGGCGGCGATAAAATGGCAGCAGTTGGCGGACAAATGGTTAAGCACTATCGGAGCATGGCTTTCATGGGTTTGGTTGATGTGCTTCTTAATATCAGGACCATATCTTCCAATATCGATTTGTGTAAGAAGGATATCCGGGAATGGCAGCCGGACTTAATCATTTTGGTGGATTATGCCGGATTTAATCTGAGAATAGCTGAATTTGCTCATAATGAAGGGTTTAAGGTATATTACTACATTTCCCCCAAGGTTTGGGTGTGGAGGCAATCCCGAATTGAAAAAATAAGAGCATTTACCGATAAGTTATTTGTTATATTTCCCTTTGAGGTGGATTTCTTCAGGCGACATTCACTTGAAGCCGAGTTCTACGGAAATCCCCTTTTGGATTCAATGCACTCTTATCGATCCGGAAAACCTTCAGGGAAAAAAATTCTGGAAGAGATTGGAGCAGGCGGAAAACCGGTGATTGCCCTGCTCGCCGGAAGCCGGAAACAGGAGGTTAAAAGATGTCTTCCCTCCATGGTACGAGCATCCCGGGCTTTTCCGGAATATCGTTTTATAATTGCAGGGGTTCCATCACTTGAGGAGGATTTATACAGGAAAATTATCGGGAACACGGGGGTGAAGTTAATAATTGACCGAACCTATGATATTCTGTCGGTAGCAGAGGCAGCGGTGGTTACTTCAGGAACGGCAACCCTGGAAACAGCACTTTTTAATGTGCCCCAGGTGGTTATCTATAAGACCAGCCCGATTAATTATCATATCGGAAAATTAATTGTGAAGATCCGGTTTTTCTCTCTTGTGAACCTGATTTCAGGAAGGGAAACAGTGAAGGAACTGCTGCAGTTTAATCTGGCCTCCGGAATTATCAGAGAACTGGGTCTCATCCTGTACGATAAAGAATATAAGAAGGAGATGCTTGCCTCCTATCGGGAAATAAAGGAGTCCCTGGGAAGCAACGGGACCTCCGAAAGAATTGCCGCCAGAATTACAGAACTGAACAAGATCATATGAATGGATGACCAGATCGAATGAAAAGACTTATTGCCACATATAGCATTGTTTTTATTCTTTTCCCTGCATTTACTCAGGATATCAGGGTGGGGCTATTTAATGACTACATTGCCACTGCCATTACCATTCATTGCATTCAGGGTTCGTACGAGATCATCTCAGAGGGTGAATTAGTCAGTGAATTAAAAGAAGGGGACCTTATTTACCTGAGTAAGGTTTCAGATTTGATCCGCATTAATTCAGGAATAAAGGTGGTTGGGGAGTTTAAGGAGCTTTTTTTCCAGGATAAAACCCTGAGGGGAAAATTCAGGATCAAACTTGTAATTCCGGGTGTTCCTCCCAGGAATTATAACGGAGACCTGAAAGTGGGCATTCATCAGAATTCTTTGCAGCTAATCAATGAAACCGATTTCGACAGCTATCTGGCTGGTGTGGTTGAAACTGAAGCAGGACCTGTCGCGCATCCTGAGTTTTACAAGGCACAGGCAGTACTTTGCCGGACCTATGCCGTAAAGAACTGGAAAATGTATGAGAATCAGGGATTCAATCTTTGTGACGATACCGGCTGTCAGGCATTCAAAGGGATCAGCGAAAGTAATCGGGATATAATGAAAGCAGTTCTTGCCACTCATAAAATGGTAGTAACCACACCTTACTCCGAACTTATTCAGGCAGCATATCATTCCAATAGTGGAGGGGAAACGCAAAAGGGGGACGAGTTTTGGCCCGGTGAGCATCCTTATCTTCTTCCCATCATTGATCCTTTTTCGGTCGATAAAAGAAATTATCGCTGGCAGGAAACCCTGGGAAAGCAAGTCTGGATTGGATACCTTAATGCCATGGGTATTGATACTGAAACCGATGACAGCCTGTCCTTGTTGATCCGTCAGAAGCACAGGATGATCCGTTATCCCATAAACGGGGATACCCTCAGCATACCCAGAGTCAGAAGTGATTTCGGTTTTAAGTCCTCCTTTTTTACCATGACCATGACTGCCGATAGTATAAGGATTGACGGAAAAGGTTATGGTCATGGGGTAGGTCTCAGTCAGGAAGGAGCCATGGAAATGGCTGAACAGGGATACTCTTACGAAGATATTATACGTTTCTATTTTTTCGAGATCATGATTAAAAATCTCAATGACCTTCCACTCTCGGTTGTTCCGGAAGAGTTCAGGTAAGAAAAGGAATTATGAAAGCATTGTTTATTAAGGAATTAAAGGGTTTTTTCAGTTCGGTAACCGGAAGTCTGGTAATCATAGTTTTTCTCCTCCTGAACAGTACTTTCATGTGGGTTTTCAGGGGAGGGTACAATGTAATGGATACCGGTTATGCCAGCCTTTCGGCCCTATTTGACCTGGCACCCTGGGTATTTCTTTTTCTCGTTCCGGCCATCACCATGAGGATGTTCGCAGAGGAAAAAAGGGCTGGGACCCTTGAGGTATTGTACACCAGGCCTATAACAGAATGGCAGATTGCTTTGGCTAAGTTTTTTGCTTCCTGGTTCCTGGTTTTTGTTTCCTTATTGCCGACCCTTATTTATTTCTACTCAGTCTGGATGCTTGGAAATCCAAGGGGCAATTTGGATTCCGGAGCTGCCTTGGGTTCTTACCTTGGACTAATCTTCCTTGGCGGAATTTATACCTCTACCGGTATCTTCAGCTCCAGTCTGAGTCAGAATCCTGTTGTAGCTTTTATAGTCGCGGTGGTACTTTGCTTTTTCCTGTACCTTGGATTTGAGTTTCTTTCTTATGTTGCAGGCAACGGGAATATTGTCAACCTGATAAGAAAAACCGGCATCGACTATCATTATGTATCTGTTTCAAGAGGAGTGGTTGACAGCAGGGATCTGATCTATTTCTTCAGTGTGATCTTTTTGTTCCTATATTTAACCCGGTTCGTAATTTTAAGCAGGAAATGGTAGATAAAAAGCTCAAAACCGGTAAAAAATTCTCCCAGCTCAGTTACCTTCTGGCTGCAATTCTATTAATTATACTTGTTAACCGTCTTTCCGGACTCGCTTTTTTCAGGCTTGATCTTACCGCAGAAAAAAGATACAGTCTTTCCGTTGAAAGCCGGGAGGTATTGAGAAATTTAAACGACATTGTTTTCGTGAGGGTTTATCTTGACGGCGATCTTCCTGCAGACCTTATCCGTTTCAGGGAAAGCATCCGCGAAAGCCTGCAGGAGTTTAAAGCCTATGCAGGACCCAATCTTATCTATGAATTCATCAATGTGTATGAGGAGGATAACGAAGAGGAATTGAATGAAAAAATGCGTGAACTTTCAGGAAAGGGCCTAAATGTTACCGATGTTCAATTGAGGGACAGCAAGGGTGGCACCCAGACAAAAATAATATTTCCGGGAGCACTAATAACTTACAAAGAAGCTGAGTTTCCGGTTAATCTCTTAAAGAATAATCCGGCCCTTCCTTATCAGAAAAACCTGGAAAATTCCATTCAATCCATCGAATATGAATTTATCAAAGCCATAAGTAGTCTGACGGATGAATCGCTGAGAAAAATTGCCTTTGTGGAGGGGCAGGGGGAACTGGACTTTTACGAGACCTATGATATCTCTGCTGAATTGAGCCTTTTCTTTCAGGTTGACCGTGGGCAAATAAACGGGGATTTCAATTCCATAAAAGATTATGAGGCCATAATTATCGCATCTCCGGAACAGAAGTATTCAGAGCAGGATAAGTTTGTACTTGATCAGTATCTTATGCAGGGTGGACGGATTCTGTTTTTTCTGGAGCCGGTGGAGGCCAATGAAGACAGCCTTGTTAACGGTCAGACTTTCACCTATTTCAATGACCCTGGCATCTATGATCTGCTGTTTAAGTACGGAGTAAGAGTAGAGTATAATATTGTAAAGGACCTGCAGTGCAATTTTAAGAGGATTCAGACATCAATTAATGATCAGAATCCCAGAACCAGGATTATACCCTGGTGGTATTCGCCATTGCTTTCTGGATCCGGGGATCATTTTCTTACCCGCGGACTTAACTACATTAAATCCGATTATGTCTCGGCTCTTGACACAACGGCTTCAGGTGGCAAAGAAAAAACCGTATTGTTAAGTACCTCAGATTCCTCCTCCATCGTAAGCAATCCGGTTTATATCAGCCTGAGAGAAATGATTGAGGCTCCGGAAAGAAATACCTTCAACGATGGAAGACTTCCCATTGCCATTTTGGTCGAAGGAGAATTTGAGTCTTTTTATAAGAATTACGGTATCCCTTCGGGCGTCAGGGGAATAACTGAGCAGGATAGAAAAACCCGGGGAAACGGAATAATCATGGTTACGGGTGATGCCGACATGATAAGGAATCCGGTGAGCATGCAGGGAGGGCAATGGGTCCCAGGTGTATTGGGTTATGATCGGAATACCCGGCAAACCTTTGGCAACAAGGAGTTCATTATGAATGTGGTTAACTATATGACCGGCGACCAGTCTCTGATTCGGTTGAGGGCCAAAGAGTTTAAGTTAAGACTCCTGGATCGTGCGAAACTCAGAAATAAAAATGAACGGTTAAAATGGACCCTCTTAAATACGGTCCTGCCGGTTTTAATCGTGGTCCTTTCAGGCGTTATTTTCTCACAATTCCGGAAGCGAAAATTTCAAAGAGCAGACAGATGAGAAGAAAATTGCTGATTTTCCTGATTGTCCTTCTGATCCTTTCGGTTCTGTATATTTTCTTTGGGAAGGCTATTTTTTCAGACCCTGAACAAATATACAAGTACCGGAAAATGTCTGATATTGAATTCATTGCCATTTATGGTGAGGATACAACGGAGCTGAGGAGGGACAGGGGAACCTGGTTGCTTCCAACCGGTGAAACAGCGGATGAGATTGCTGTCGGGAATGTTTTCTATGCGATTGAAAATACGGAAGTTACAGGAATCAGCAGAAGTTCATTACCCAGGGATAGCGGAAGAACGGTTATCCTGTCGACGGGTAAACGAAATAAAAAATTCCGGGTATATCCCGCAGAAAGGGGGATCCGGATCGCTTCATCGGAAGAAGGGAAGAATTATTACCTGGGGCTTGGGAATAATGAAGGTCCCGGACTTTATAAGGTTTTTAACGATGATCCCGAATACTGGGAGGCCCGAAAGCTACTAACATTTGATGCCCGGGATATTGTCTCAATCGAGGTCATACCCGAGGATCCGGAGGATGCATTTCGGATTGAACAGACGGGGGACAGCCTCATTTTCCTTCACAATGACAAGGAAATAAGGGTAAATCCTGACAGCTATGAGAAACTGGTTATGTACTTTTCCTTTTTCACCGATCTGTATACGGTATCCCGGGTGAAGAATTCAGAACTACTCGAAAAAATGAAATTGGAAACACCCTGGTACACCGTAATTGTCCAGGAAGGCGAATCAGGCCTTCATAATTTCCGTTTTTTCAGGGGCGAGGATATTCATTCTGTCAGAAATATTTTTGAAGGATACCTGGTTTATAACCACTCAGGATACTTTAAGATCAATTTTAGCGAGGTGGATCTATGGTTCGCAAAGTACACCGATTTTGTTGATGAATAAATGAATGTCGGGTTCAGCTTCTGAACTTTTTTTTGTATAATTGATGTTTCTTTCGACGAGTTTTCAATCAAATGCCTTATTTTAGTATATTACTGAAAACCAAAACTATAATTTAAAATCACTGCTATGAAATTTGTCGTTTCAAGTACAGATCTATTAAGTCACCTTCAGTCTGTAAGCCGGGTGATAAGTTCAAAGAATACCCTTCCCATTCTCGACAATTTTTTGTTCAGACTGCAGGATGGAATCCTGGAAATCACTGCTTCGGATCTTGAAACCACGCTGATAACAAAAATGGAATTGCAAAATTCTACCGATAATGGTATCATTGCCATTCCCGCAAGGATACTCACCGACACCTTAAAGGAATTTCCCGAGTTACCTCTTAGTTTTGAGATAAATACAACTAATTATAATGTAGTTATCAATTCTGAGAATGGGCAATTCACCGTTATGGGTCAAAACGGGGAAGAATTTCCGCAAATTGCCAAAATAAAGGAAAATGAAGCTTTTAAGTTTGATATGGATGCAGATGTACTCTATTCGGGTATTTCAAAATCCATTTTTGCCACTGCCGATGATGAGTTAAGGCCGGTTATGAATGGTATTTTCGTCGAGATTTCCGATTCTGATGTAACTTTTGTTGCATCTGATGCCCACAAACTGGTCCGTTGCAAGCGCATGGATGTTAAGACCGAAGGCGCTTCTTCCTTTATACTTCCTAAAAAACCCGCATCTTTGCTGAAGAATATACTTCCAAAGGAGGAGAATCCTGTTTCGGTTGAATTTGATGGAAAAAATGCTGCTTTTAAGCTTACCCGTTATAATCTGGTTTGCCGTTTAGTTGAGGGCAACTATCCCAGTTACAACTCAGTGATTCCCAAAGAAAACCCGAATAAGCTGATCATCGACCGGGTTGAGCTTTATAATACACTCAAGCGGGTCTCTGTTTTCAGTAATCAGGCAAGCAATCTGGTCAAACTGCAATTGAAAGGAAATCAGATCACGGTTTCAGCCCAGGACATAGACTTTTCCATTTCAGCATATGAAAGATTGAATTGCCAGTATGAGGGGGACGATATGGAAATAGGGTTTAAATCAACCTTTTTGCTCGAAATCCTTTCCAACATCTCCTCACAGGATGTGGTATTCGAATTATCCGATCCTTCCAGGGCAGGCTTGATACTCCCGGCAGAATCCGATTCTGAAGAGGAGGATCTTCTCATGTTGTTAATGCCGATGATGATAAATACCTGATTTGAATTATTCTGAAAATCAGAAAAATAGAAATTACTAATAACCGGTCCGGGGTGGGGGCGGGAAACTCATTTTTACGTTATGAAGCTGAATCTCAAAAATCCCATAATTTTCTTTGATATCGAATCGACCGGGATAAATGTGGCAAGCGACAGGATAATTGAAATCTCTTATTTGAAGATCGACCTTCAGGGAAAGGAGAAAACCCAAACCTACCGGATTAATCCTACAGTTCCCATTCCTCCCAAATCAACCGAGATCCATGGCATACGTGACGAGGATGTAAAAAACTCCCCTACTTTTGCCAGTCTTGCCAAGAATCTTGCCAGGGAATTCGAGGGGTGTGATCTTGCGGGTTACAATTCAAATAAATTTGATATTCCTTTACTGGCAGAGGAGTTTCTGCGTGCTGATGTGGAAATCGACCTGATGAAGAGGAAATTTATTGATGTTCAGGTTATTTTTATGAAGAAGGAACAAAGAACCCTTTCTGCTGCTTATCAATTCTACTGTAACAGGCAATTGGATGATGCTCACAGTGCAGAGGCAGACACCCGGGCTACCTATGAAATTTTACAGGCGCAGTTGGAAAGATACCCGGATCTCGAAAATGACATGGCGAGTCTGGCCGATTTTTCCTCTCACAATAATAATGTTGACTTTGCCGGAAGGATTATATTCAATGAGGATCAGGTGGAAGTCTTTAATTTCGGAAAGTACAAAGGGAAGCCGGTTGCAGAGGTTCTGGAGAAGGATCCTGGTTACTATGGTTGGATGATGAATGGTGATTTTCCCTTGTTCACTAAGAAAGTACTGACTAATATCAAATTGAGAAATTTTAGTATTTAGGTTTTGTTCGCACTATGAAAATTATTTGTATCGGCAGGAATTATGTGGCTCATGCCAGGGAATTGAATAATGAAGTCCCGGAAAAGCCGGTATTTTTTATGAAGCCTGATTCCGCCCTTGTAATCCGGAATCGGCCCTTCTTCTATCCGGATTTTTCCAATGAGATCCATCATGAAATTGAAATTGTTCTGAAAATTAGCAGGTTGGGAAGATCGATACCGGAAAAATTTGCAGGGCGGTATTTTTCGGAAATAGGATTGGGTATTGATTTTACTGCAAGGGATCTTCAATCGGAATGCAAAAAATCCGGTCTGCCATGGGAAATTGCCAAAGCTTTTGATTACTCAGCGCCGGTAAGCAAATTCATTCCCATTAGCAGGTTTTCAGATTTGGGCAATCTTGACCTGGAACTTAAAATTAATGGTGAATCCCGTCAAAAGGGGAATTCCTCTCAAATGATTTTTGGTTTTGAGAGTCTAATTTCCTATGTTTCAACCTTTATCACTCTGAAAACCGGAGATTTGATCTTTACCGGTACTCCTTCCGGGGTGGGCCCGGTAAGGATCGGGGACAGACTGGAAGGGTTTCTTAATGGGGAAAAACTATTGGACTTTCCGGTAAAGTAATGCTATTTTTCTTCGCCCGGAAAATAACGCATTACCGGATATCTCAGATAGGAATTCTCTGAATAGGGTGAATTTTCGTAGATGTAACTAAATTGTTGTCGGTGATTCTGAGCGAATAAGGGCTCTTTACTTTTCTTTTCATTCAATTCCTTCCTGAGCCCGGGATCTTCTTCCAATAATCTTATGGCGAGGGTGTCAAACACGTAGCTTGAGAAATATTCTTTTCGTGAAAGTATGCTGTCAAAAAAATTCCAGTTAAAAAAGGAATCGTGTGCTTCCGGTTCAAGCACTTCAACAATATAATTATTTGCTTCCTGATTAACCGGTACCAGGTAATCCCCTTTCAGGAAAAGGATGGAATCTCTGTGCGACTCCACCTTCGTGTTATAGTGTTTGTAATGACCGTTATAGGGTTGAGGGTAAGTATCATAGTTTTGGATCCTGTAATACTCTACAAAAAACAGACTGTCTTTTTCAAGTTTCATCATATTTACCCCATTCCATTTCAGTCTGTCGATAACATGGGTCCATCCCTGTGGGATAATGTAGTAATGGGGGGCTTTTATTCGTTTGCTTTCCTTGTAGGTATCGTAATAGGGTATCCTTCTCTCCCAAGGGGAAGAATGATCGAAATAATAGGTTGGCAGACCGGTAACCTTACTTATAACTTCCTTTTTTTCATATCCCCTGAATCTGAAGGTTGAAAACTTTGTGGTATCCAGTTCCCGGTGAATGACAAATTCCTTTTTGTTGACGATACTCTTCCTGGCAATTTCTTTCGCCTGGTTTATTTCTACGGGGTGTTTTGCAAGGTATTCCGCGGCCGAGGTGATAAATTCCCGGGTTCCGGTCACCCTTTGTTCATAGGTTTTAAACATATGTGCTTCTGTAGTAAAACCCGGAACAGCAAAAAGGGAAGCATAACCGGTGGTATATCTCGGATGGTCATAAAAAGCGATGATTCCGTCTTCAGGAAATTGTTTAAAAGGCTGAATATAAGGGGTAAGTTCAAATCCTCTTTTTTTCATATCGTCGAAAAGGTGGGGTACCATTTTCTCATGTAGCCATGAAGACACCGGTTCTTCCAGTTTATTCTTCTGGGTGGTAATAAGTGTAAGTATGTAAGGGTAATCGGCACCATTTGAGGTATGAGTATCAATAAAGATATCCGGGTCCCATTGCTGTATAATGGAAATGAGAGACTGGATATTTTTTGTATCGAGTTTGATAAAATCCCTGTTCAGGTCCAAATTCAGAGAGTTCCCTCTGAATCCCTGCATTAATGGGCCATTCTGGTTTGCACGGTTATATGGACCCCGGTTCAGGGAACCCCCTACATTCAGCACGGGTATGATACAAATGGTTAATTCATCGAGAATGGGTTTATATTTATTCTGACTGAAGAGCAGGTTCGATGCGAAATCCAGACTGGCATCGATCCCACAGGATTCACCCGGGTGTATTCCGTTGTTGATCAGCAGGACATTTTGCCCTGGTAGGGGTTTAAATTCTTTTTTGGTGTCGATAATAAAGAGGTGCAGTGGGTGTCCTGAATCAGTGTGACCGGCCTGAATGAGCTTTGCTTCCGGAAAAAGGGAATCAAGTTCCTGGTACATTTCGATTACTTCTTTCCATTCCGGGGTTTGATTTTGATCATATTTCAGAACAGGCTGGCTACTGACGGGAATGAAATGTAGAAAGGCCGGGAACAGGTATAAGTAAATCAGGACTTTATTACGATTAAAGCTCATGTTTCAGATCATTAAAAAAGGTGATGATATAGGGGTCGCAATTTCGGGAGAGCACATTTTCGCAGGCTGTGACCATATCTGGTGTGTTTCCCAGAACTTCCCTGTAAATCTCCTTGATTACTCCTACGGGACCTATCAGAGGATCTGCCTTCCCCTGTTCTATTTTTCTGATCTGCAAATTATAATTCCTGAAAAAGCCTTCGATGGTACTGTGTCTGAGGGTATGTTCTCTGACTAGGGTGGGGTAGCGGGCACAGTTCATCATGAAATTCCGGTACCTGCCTGATAGATTGGCAATTATTTTTAGCCCCAGGTCTTCAAAAGGGATCCCTCTCAGGAGATAGATCTCAGAATACCTGAAGATTCCGGTATTTCCAAAAGCATCGAGATCATCAGAAATATTCAATGCTTGGAGAAGTTGCATTTGGTTGTTGATTATAAGGCTTCCTGATTCAAGGTAACTTTTATCATCGTGGTGTTCTATGGCTTCGGCAATATCCCGGAAAGCTGAGGGATCCTTCCCTTCAGCCACTAAATAATTCTCAAAGATCTCACGGCTCCGGCTGCCATGATCCTCCTGAGAGGAAAGGGAAAGACCCGTATCATGAAACAAGGAGGCAAGAAAAAGTTTTTCGGGCAATCCAGGATGAATTTCCACCCCTATTGTTTCGGTCTCGAAAATTAAATTCCTGGCATAATCCCATACTCTAAGATGGTGGTTATGATCGTGAGAGGGAAGGGGATCCTTTGTAAATATTTTTGTGATATAGGGTATTGCAGAATCTTTCCACTTTTCTTCTGCCAGATGTATGATTTCTTCAGCCCTCATTTTAGATATAACTAAGTTTCAGCATGTTTGTTTTACCTCTTTTAAGGAGGGGGATACTCCCAACGTGTACCACTACATCTCCTTCAGCGATAAGGTTTTTTTCCTTGAGAAATTCGATGGAATGGTTTATATAGAATTCGATATTCTCATGAGGATCGGTATGGAAAGCCCTTACTCCCCATACCAGGGACAACATCGGGAGCAGAGCCTCATTGGCTGTTATTGCAAAAATACTGGCTTTGGGACGAAAGGAAGATATCCTTATGGCAGTATAACCCGAATGTGTGAATGTAATAATCGCCTTTGCCCTGGTTTGCTGTGCCATCTGGACAGCGTTGTAGCAGATGGAGTCGGGCAGGAAAGTTCTGGAAAACTCAACCGGAGGATTGTTCCGGAAGAATTCAAATCCATGTGCTTCGGTCCAGTCAATAATTTTTTGCATGCTCCGGATTACCCCGGGAGGGTCTTCACCTACCGAAGTTTCTCCGCTGAGCATCAGGGTGTCGGCTCCATCCAGCACTGCGTTGGCCACATCGGTGGCTTCTGCGCGAGTGGGACGAAAATTAACGATCATGCTTTCCATCATTTGGGTTGCAATGATCACAGGCTTGGACTCACTTATACATTTTCTGACAATATCCTTCTGGATCATCGGTACCTGGTCGAAATCCACCTCCACTCCCAGGTCTCCGCGGGCAACCATTATACCGTCTGACATTCCAATGATGGCATCTATTTCCTTAAGGGCCTCAGGTTTTTCAATTTTTGCGATTATCCTTGCTTTTCTTTTGCTCTTCTTGATTAGATTTCGAAGATCAATGATGTCGGTGACCGATCTGACAAAGGAGAGTGCAATCCAGTCCACCCCATGTTCAAGGGCAAAATGTGCATCTTCGATATCTTTCCTGGTAAGGGATGGCAGGCTTATGCTGGTGTGAGGCAGGTTGACACCCTTTCTGGAGGATAAGGGTCCGCCGTGAATAACCCGGGTTATCACCTCATTTTCACCATCCGAATCCAGCACTTCAAGTTTTAATTTGCCATCATCAATAAGGATGATCTCTCCTTTCTTTACGTCCCGGGGAAGGGTTTCATAACTGACATAAGCCCGGGTTTCATCACCGATGCATTTCTGGTTCACCAGTCTGAATTTATTTCCGTTTTCGATCTGAACCTTACCTTCTTTTATCTCACCGACCCTCAATTTGGGTCCCTGAAGGTCGGCCAGGATCGCAACATGAACATCCAGCTGCTGATTCAGATCTCGGATTTTCCGGATATTCTGAAGATGATCCTCATGGCTGCCATGTGAGAAATTCAGTCTGCAAACGTCGATGCCTTCATAAAACATTTGCCTGAGCACCTCAATGTTTTGGGTTGAGGGACCGAGGGTGGCAATTACTTTGGTTTGTGAACGTTCGTGACGCATAGCTTAATAGATATAGCCTTCCGAACTCTCCTCGGGATCCGGTTCAAGGATGAGGACAATCCGGTTGACAAAATTGAAATAACTGATAATCAATGTAGCATCCAGAAGGGTACGATCGTCGGCACCGCTGCTTTTTAGCTTTTTCAGGATGAGAGGGATTTTCCGGCTTCCCGGTACCCGGGTTGACAACTGGGCAAGCTCGCAGAGGAGTTCATCCTGTTCCTCAAGATCGGCTTTGGTGAAGTCCTGGATTAACCGGTTGATTTTTCTATTGTCCTTCCAGTAATGATCCAGGGCTGCTGAATGATGTTTAATGCAATAGTCGCACTCATTGGAAGCAGAGACAACAACAGCGATCATTTCTCTTCTGGCCCTGGTGAGGGGTGATTTACCAAACATAAGGGTCAGGTATAGATCTAGGTGGCGGATAATGGATCTTGGATTCAGGCTTTGAACCTTGTAGACCTCGGCTATTTTACCCCTGCTTTCCAGGATCTGATGATAAATCTCTTCCAGATAACCTGTTGCGTCATCGGGTTGAATTACTTTTATATTGGCCATAGACAGTTTTATTCGCCAATAAAGTTAATTATTTTATCCTCGTGCCAAAAGACATGACACAATTGTTTTTAAAGCGCTTGTGAGGCTGGATGGATACTCCGATACTATTATGGGTCGGGTGCAGAAGGTTCTTTCTGTGTCCGAGATCCGGAATGCCCTCATCGATAAGAAGCTCGATCAGAATATCGGCAGCGGAATCAAATCCATAGGCACAATTCTCAGCAACTTCCCTGTATTTGCCCAGGATGGGAGAGTATCTTCTCTCAAACCCCTGGTGACCGGTTGTGCCTTTCTTCCCGGAGGTTATTGCATGATCCAGTGCAATTCTGTAAAGGTCCTCCTCAGGATAGAACAAAGGTAGGCCATTGATTTTTTCAAGGTCCTTTCTAAGGGACCTGACATACCGTGTTTCCTTCTTGTTTTTCAAATAATCACTCAGGAAGGTCTCAGTAAACTTTTTACCATCGGTTCTGGCCAGATTTGAAAGCCATATCAGTTTCTTTTCCTCGGCCGATAAAAAGTCTGAAAACAAGGCGGTATGTGCAGAAGCCAGAATTTCTTCATCCCACTTCTTCCAGGTTTCTTCCGTTATCTGGGCATAAACTGGAAAAATCCAACTAAGGCCCACAGAAAGGATTATTATTTTTAGGTACTCCATATATCAAATGTTGTTATTCTGTCTCGCTGATTTCCTTTACAGGATCTTATTCCCTGTTAAGGAAATTAACTGATTTTGTCCATTAAAATTGTGCAGGTAAATTACGCAGAGGGGTTAGCAGTTTTCGTAGAACTTTGAATATTTCAGGCATTCGGTTTTAACCAGGTTTCAAAGGGGAATTGAATCAATGTCCCGGATCATATAGATATCATAATCCCTGAAAGCAAAGAAGCCTAATTTTTCATATAAGCTTTTTGCCTCCCGGTTGTTTTTATGAACCTCCAGCTTTACCTGCAATCCTTTTTCTTTAATAAATTCAAGGCTTTTTTTGCCCAGTTTCGTTCCCAGCCCTTTTTTTCTATGGTCTTCACGAATACAAAAATGATGCAACATGATCCTTCGTCCGTCGTTGGTAAGCCAGGAAGTACCTACAATTTTGCCATGGTGGGTTTCTTCCACGATAATGAATATCCCACCGCGAGAATTGCAATTCAGGATGGTTTCTTCAGTATCCCCTCTTTCAGTACCCCCCATGCCACAGGCGACCCATAATTGTTGAATTTCAGGGAAATCTCCTTTTCTGTATTCCCTGAAAACATAGTTATCCATAACTGATTTTTCCATACCGGGAAACGAAGATCAGGGATGAATTATTCTTCCATTTTTTCTACATGGATCTGAATGGTTTCATAGCTGATCACTTTGACCTTTGATCCTTTATCAATATAACCGTAGTTTGCTATGGCGTCGTATAGTTCACCTTCAATTTCAACAATTCCTGAGGGTCTGAGCACAGTATAGGCTGTACCTTCTTTCCCAACCAGCTTTTTATTCTCAGCAGCTGCACTTGTAAACCCGTTTTCCACCTGTTGGGTATCGTTAAGGGCAAACTTAAACACCCTGGATGTAAACATTTTATGTCCAAGATATAATCCCCCAACGAGGGCAATGACCATGGATATGGCTACGATAACAAAAGCTCTAAGAATGGTATTAAGTACAAGAGCAATATCTCCTGTTTCAAAAACTACGTTATCCACCATGGCCATGGTAAGTCCTCCCACGATCAGGACAAGTCCGGTAGCTCCGGCAACTCCAAAACCCGGAATGGCAAAAATCTCTACTGCAAGCAGCACGATACCCAGGATAAAGATGATCAGTTCCCAATTATCGGCAAGGCCCTGCAGGTATAAAGGGGCGAAATAGAGTATGGCCGATAAAATGGCGGCACCCAGAGGGAAGCCGATTCCTGGTGATTGCAACTCAAAATATAGTCCACCGAAAATCCCTATAATCAGCAGACTCTGAATTACAGGACTTAGCAGGAAGGAAATAATTTTGTCGATTGTAGTAGGAGTATACTCAAGAAGCTCATATTCTTCGATTCCCGCAAGCTCGATAACCTCGGAAATACTGCTGGCAAGTCCGTCATTATAATTGTATCTGAGCGCCTCTTCAGCAGTAAATGTAAGCACTTTACCGGAATCACTCACTTCGGGAATAAAAATGGAAGGGTCAACCATGGCCTCTGCAATTTTCGGATCTCTTTTCCATTGGATAATAGTGTCGTTTCCGGAAATGAGAGTGTCTTTACCCTGGGCTTCGGCCGTGGCCCTCATTGTTGCCCTCATGTAGGACTGGAACTTATCCGGAACCTGCTCTCCGCTTTGGTTTACCACAGTGGCGGCACCGATTTTCCCTCCGGGACGCATATAGATTTTATCGCAGGCTATCGAGATAAGGGCCCCGGCAGAAGCTGCATTATCATCAATATAGACAAAGACAGGGATACGGCTGTTCAAAATTTTAGTCCTTATGGAATCGGCCATATTAACCAATCCTCCATAAGTGTTCATATGAATTATAATGATATCGGTTCCGGCTGCATAAGCTTCCCGGAAAGCTTCCTGGGTGGTCCTCCAGGCAGGTTTGGCAATATCCTCTTTAATGTCGAATTTGTATATTTTGGTAACATTGCTGTTTTCACCGGCCTGGGCAGTACCTATGATGTATAGCATCAGGGATACAGCCAGAATTAATAAGGATTTATGGCGTTTCATACGAATGATTTTAGTTTTTATTTTAATGATCTTGTGAGGAAGATTTCTAATCTATTGGGTTTTAACCTTGTGTTCATTCAAAATTTCAAGAAATAAATTTAATCCTTTTCTCGCAGAAACATCCAGTTTATATCGAATGTTCTCCGTAAGGTAGCTTTTAAGCTCTTCTTTACCCAGAATGGAAGGGTAGATCTCAGCGATCCTGTTGACATTTTCCAGACCCAAATCCAGAGCTTTTTGGAATTGTTCTTTAAATTCAGCAGGCAGATCCGTATTGCTTACCCAGGCAGCATAAACAAATCCATGGCCTGTATGTTTTTTCCATGCTTCACCCAGGTCGGTTATCAAATAACCCTGCTTATAAAATGCAAATGCCCTGTCGCCAATGATTAGTTTTGCAGTGCTTTCGTTAAGAGGTTCATTTTCAAACCCTGGTAATCCAGGGAGGAAAAGAGGAGAAATTTTCCAATAATCCCTACAAAGGATTTTCACCAGTTCCACACTGGTTTTTGATTGGTAATCCAGTTGAATTTCCCGGATTTTGTGTAAGGGGGATTTACTAACCAGAATCACGGATTTTACGAAGCCCGGAGTCCACAGGCCATAATCCGCAAATATCCGAAAGTCAGGATACTCCCCAAGAGCCACTACCGGTACAAGGCCCAGATCGCAACATTTTTCCCCAAGTTTTTGAAAACAACCGGCAGGTGTATCATAGCTGAGGTTTGCTGGTAAAGCGGGGGTAATGTGTTCAATTCCATATATATATGGGAGCGAATTGAGGTATTTTACAACAGATATTCTGATCGTCTTCATTGAAAGTAAACAAAGAGTTGACAGGAAACATTCTGCAGGTGCCTGTTTTTTAAAGCCTGGTTACTCTGCCGGGGTATTGAAAAAAACCACTAAATTTGTGGTTTAAATGTAGTAATAAAAATAAGAATTAGCATTACGGGTTATTTTATCCACATCCTTAACAGTTTACCGGGAAATCACCCGTTTATTGTCCTGTAAGCTGAATTCCTAAATCCCATAGATAAATGAAACTAAACGAACTGACGGCTATTTCTCCGATTGATGGAAGGTACAGGAGTAAAACTTTGGAATTAGCCCCTTATTTTTCGGAATACGGTTTGATCCGATACCGCATAAAAGTAGAGATTGAATATTTTATTTCCCTTGCAGAAATGGGAATTAAAGGTCTGGATCTTCCCGGAAAAGAATATAAGAAGGCCCTTAGGAAGTTTTACGAGGAATTTACCCTCGACGATGCGGAAAGGGTGAAAGAGATTGAAAAAACCACGAATCACGATGTAAAAGCAGTTGAGTATTTTTTGAAAGAAAAGTTTGAAGAGATTGATCTTTCTGAAAAGAAGGAATTTATTCATTTTGCTCTTACCTCGCAGGACATAAACAATACGGCTGTTCCTTTATCATTCAGGGATGCACTTACTTTAGAGTTTCTGCCCCTATTGGAGGAAGCCATACAAAAACTGGACAATCTTTCCGGGGAATGGTCGGATGTTCCCATGCTGGCCAGAACACACGGCCAACCTGCTTCCCCTACCCGTTTGGGTAAAGAGATTGAAGTTTTTTCAGAACGACTCAAAGTCCAGTTTACCATGCTTCAGAAACTTGAATTCCCCGCTAAGTTTGGGGGCGCCACAGGTAATTTTAATGCCCATCATGTTGCTTATCCCGGGGTTGACTGGAATTCTTTTGCAGACAGATTTGTTAAGGATGTTCTGGGTCTTTCCAGGTCCAGAACCACCACCCAGATTGACCATTATGACAGGCTTTCTGCAATATTCGATAATCTTTCCAGGATTAATGTTATCCTAATTGACCTCTGCCGGGATTTCTGGTTCTATATTTCGCTGGAGTATTTCAGGCAAAAGATCAAAAAAGGAGAGGTAGGCTCATCGACCATGCCGCATAAAGTGAACCCGATCGACTTTGAGAATGCAGAGGGAAACCTGGGTGTTGCCAACACAATTTACAGGCACCTCTCCGAGAAACTTCCCATTTCCAGGCTTCAAAGGGATTTGACAGACTCAACGGTTCTTCGGAATATAGGGGTGCCCCTTGCACATAGTTTTCTGGCCATTAAATCCCTGCTGAAGGGACTGGATAAACTTATCATCAATCGGGACAAACTAGATCGGGATCTCGATGAAAACTGGGTAGTGGTCGGGGAAGCCATACAGACCATTCTTCGGAGGGAATCTTTCCCGGATCCTTATGAAGCTCTAAAAGAGCTCACTCGACGGAATGCAAGAATTGACCAGGAGGCAATACATAATTTTATTGATAATCTGGACATTACTGAAGAGGTTAAGAAAGAGTTGAAAAATATTTCCCCAAAAAACTACACGGGTTTATAGTTATTCTTAGCTTTTTTCGTTTAGTTTGAGGACAATTCAGGGCTTAATATGAAGAAGCTTTACCGGATTTTTAAATATGTATTTCCTTACAAGTGGAAGGCGATCACGAGTATCAGCTTTATGCTTCTCACCGCAATTTTCTCGGTTTCCTCCCTTGCCCTCATTGCTCCCTTTCTTAACCTGCTGTTCGGACAGACCGACCTTGTAACTGAGGCCAGACCCTTTGAAATGACCATGGATAGTTTGATACACAATTTCAACTATCTTATGTCAGAAATCATTCTTAATAAGGGAAAAGTCTATGCTTTATTTTTTGTGGGACTCATGGTTATCCTGACCACCTTGCTGAAAAACCTGTTCCTTTATTTATCAAGATATTATATGATCCCCATCAGAGCAGGTGTAGTGAAGGATATCAGAAACCAATTATTCACCAAGATCCTCGAATTGCCTTTGGGATTCTTTAGTGAAGAGAAGAAAGGGGACATTATGAGTCGAATGTCCCAGGATATCCAGGAAATTGAGGTAAGTGTGGTTCGTTCGCTGGAGATGTTGTTCCGGGATCCTATACTTATCATTTCCTATTTGGTTGCTTTATTTGCGATAAGTGCAAATCTTACCCTGTTTGTTCTGGTTTTATTGCCAGTGAGCGGTATACTTATCGGCAGAATTGGTAAATCTTTGCGGTCCACTTCCCTGAAAGGACAAAAAAAGTTAGGTTTGATCATGTCAATCCTTGAGGAAACTCTTGGCGGATTAAGGATCATTAAAGCATTCAACGCAGAGCCGAAGATGGAGAACCGATTCAGAAGCACCAATAATTTTTATACCAATTTACTAATGAAAGTTTTTCGCAGGCAGCACCTCGCGAGTCCTCTTAGTGAATTTTTGGGTGTCTCCGTGCTGGTTGTCGTTTTATGGTACGGAGGGCGAATGGCCCTGGAAGGGACAGGGGAAATGACCCCTTCCAAGCTGATTGCCTACCTGGCTATCTTCTCTCAGATTATCAATCCGTCCAAAAGTGTAACCACCGCATACTATAATGTATTGAAAGGGCTCGCATCTTCAGAAAGGGTGGACGAAATCCTGGATGCCGATATCAAAATCCTTGAAAGACCTGATCCTGTCAATAAGCAGGGTTTTGAAAGATCCATTGAGTACCGGAATGTCTGGTTCAGGTACGAAAAAGATGATGTATTGCGAGACATAAACCTGGAAGTTAAAAAAGGAAGCACCGTAGCCCTGGTCGGAAAATCGGGATCCGGAAAATCAACGCTGGTAGACCTGCTCCCCAGGTTTATAGATGTTGTTAAGGGAGAGATCCTTCTTGACGGGATCAACGTTAAAGATTTTAAGTTGCGCGATCTGAGGCGATTGATGGGGATTGTAAGCCAGGAATCCATACTATTTAATGATACCTTCTTTAATAACATTGCATTCGGGATGAGCTCTGTAGCGGAAGAAGATGTAATTGAAGCTGCGAAAGTGGCAAATGCACACGATTTTATTATGGAAACGGCAAATGGATATTATACCAATATTGGTGAAGGGGGGAGCAAACTTTCAGGGGGGCAGAGACAGAGGATAAGTATTGCCAGGGCTGTATTGAAGAATCCGCCGGTATTAATCCTGGACGAAGCAACCTCCGCCCTGGATACTGAGTCTGAAAGATTGGTACAAAATGCGATTGTGAAATTGATGGAGAATCGTACCTCCATTGTGATTGCCCACCGGTTGTCGACTGTTAAGCATGCAGACACTATTGTAGTGCTTGACGAAGGCAGGATCGTAGAGGTGGGAAAACATGAAGAATTACTTTCAGTAAGAGAGGGTACCTACAGAAAACTGCATAAGTTGCAAATGTTTTAAGGAGGTTTTATGACCATAAGTGGATTTAGCATGGGTCGAAATACGACCAAGCTTTATTACCCGGTAAAAGAATCTGTTGCCAGTATACTGCCTTTGGTGGACGAGTTTATCTTTGCACTGGGAAAGGGGGATGAAGACGATCGCACACGTGAAGAATTACTTAGCCTCAATTCTGATAAAATTAAGATCCTGGATACCGTATGGGACATTGAAAAATACCCAAGGGGAATGGAACACGCCCATCAAACTGATATTGCGCGGAAAGCATGCCAGGGCGACTGGTTGTTTTACCTGCAATCGGACGAAGTGGTGCATGAAAAGTTTCTTGCCCGAATTCGGCAACAATGTGAGAATTTTCTTGATGATCCTGAAGTTGAAGGTTTCCTGTTCGACTATATCCATTTTTGGGGTGACTATGAACATTATGCCGATGATCATTGCTGGTATCGGAATGAAATCCGGATCATAAGGAACCATCCTGATATTCATAGCTGGGAATCTGCTCAATCCTTCCGAAGGATTCCTGATTTTGATGGACTAAACTACCGCCAGCAGGAGAATACATTTAAGCTGAAGGTGGTGCCCTCCGGGGCAAGCATTTACCATTACGGATGGGTAAGACCACCGGAGCTTATGCAAAGAAAAATCAAAAGCATGAGCCGAAACCATAACGGCCACGCTGTGGTAAAGGCCGAAGAGAAAGCCCGGGTTTATTCCGACTTATTTGATTATGGAAACATTGCGAAGTTCAAACGCTTTACTGGTTCTCATCCCCAGGTTATGAGGGATTGGATAAGTTCCTTCAGCTGGAAAGAACAACTAAGGTATTCAGGTCCTAAATATGGAAGAAACAAACACCGTAACAAGCATGAAAAATTGAAATATCGCCTGATTTCCTGGATCGAGAAATACCTTCTTTTCGGTCACCGACTAGGCGAGTTCAAGAATTACCGTTTAATCAAAAAGGAACAGACTTCGCTTTAAGGCGTTCATCAATTTTTCTCCTGCTTCAGGGAATGAAAATTAGTAAAACTGTTTTATTTGAGCTAGTCAATGACCAACCTGCCTGCTTTTATTACTTTCCCACCTGATATGATTTTATAAAAGTAGACCCCGGTTACCAGACCCTGGCCATAATCCTTTTCTGATTTTTTTTCCTCACAGAGCATGCATCTTTTGGTAATGTTACCATCTATGCTTACGACTTCAAACATGTCGTTTTCAATCTTGTTTAAGACCCTGTCAAGGTCTTCCTGAGATAGGGAATCAAATGTGTTCATGGTGCAATTGTGGTTTTAAAAATGATTGGTCGTCAGATGATTTAATCCCTTAATAACCCTTAGCGATTTTTTGTTACCCCTTAGATCCGTTTTTTTTTCAAAGGGGGTAACATTCCTTGATCATGATTAATGAAGTTTTAGTCATTAACACTAAAATTTTTTAATCATGAAAACAAAAAAAGTATCTAGCAATGAGGAGTTTACAAGTATTGTGTTTTGGAATGAGGTTCTTGATCGCAACCAGATGGGGCAGATAAAAGGAGGAGATGGGGGTGGTGGAAACGGCGGACAAAATGATCCTGATGATGATTGGGGACAGTAATTCCCTGAAAAAACCCAAGTAATCCGGGCCCGATTCCTTCATTCCTGATTTTAAAATATAGTCTGAAGTATTTACTTTGCAAATCATGAAAAGGTATTTCAGGCTATATTTTTTTTGGTTTTTTGTACTTAGCTTTTTTCACCAAAATCTGCCTGCCCTGGATAATCAGGGTCCTCGGGAGAGATTTTTTTATTCCCAGGAGCTCGAGAATAAAGGCGATATTGAGGGAGCATTTAGCGTTCTTCAGGATTTGTTAAAGGACAGTGCGTCCTATCCACAGAGGAATTTAGCTCTGGTATATTTCAATCTTGGGATTTACAGCGAATGGATGGGAAGGTATGAAGAATCCCTCCATTACCTTGATCATCATGCCAGGGTGTTAAGCAACTTCGATTCCGGAGTTATCAAACTATCCAACAATTACAACGGTAAGGCATCCGTTTACGATAAGCTCGGGGATTATGACAAGGCACTTCAATACTACGAGGCCGGCATCAGACTGGTCTCCTCTGAAGAGAAGAATCCCGATATTCAATCCCAGCTAAGTAAGCTCTACCTGAATCTTGCAATCCTCCTGATAAATAATGAAAAATGGGAGGAAGGTCTGGACTATCTTTTAAAAAGTAAGGTTATAAAGGAAAAGTATGGATTTCTTCACCTGGCTGGGGTTTATCTAAACCTCGGACGTGTATATGCTGAGCTTGAGGAAAATGAAAAGGCAGACTGGTATTTTCACCAAAGCATTGAATACTGGGCAAAAGAGTATGGTGCTGAGTATTGGCAATTGGGAGCCTCCTATGAAAAATATGGCTTATTCCTTCTGAACAGCCACAGATGGGAAGAAGCTGAGTTTTACCTGGGGAAGGCACATGATTTTTATTTGGAACGATTTGGAACAAAGAATTCCTACCTAGGTTGGGTAAGTAAATATTTGGGTGATCTTTACTTTAGGAAAGATTCCATTGATAAAGCGGTTGTTTACTACCAGATCGCTCTTATTGAGTCGGTTAAGGAATTCAATTCTTTAGATCCGGAGGATAATCCTGCCTATTCCGTAAGAATTGTAAATTCATCCATTCTTTCCACCCTTATCGCAAAAGCACAGGCTTTTAAATCCTGGAGTCAGGAAATACAGTCGGGCGAGCAAAAATTAAATAAACTGAGAATTGCATATAACACCATCCAGATCGCCCATGAATATTTTAATCAGCTAATCAATACCTACTCCGGTACTCAAGGAAGATTATTCCTGGCCTCTGATTATAAAGATCTTTTCATTCTTGGCACCAATCTGGCGTTGCAACTTTATGAGATGGAAGGGGAGGAAACGATGCTGGAAGAATCCTATTTATATGCCTCTGCCTGGAAGTCTGCCGAGTTAATGCGTCATATTCAGTTCACAGAAGTTAACAGAGAACTGGGGCAAAAGGACAGTTTAGTATCAATGATTGGTTTTCAGAGAGAAAGAATGGAAAGATTAAGCAATCGGATCAGGGCTCTGAACGAGGCGGAGGTCAGAAATCCGATTGAGATAGAAACGGCAGAGGAGGAGCTATTTGCTGAAGCAAGGAGTCTGGATTCAATGTTGAATGCCGCAAAAAAGGCAGGAAGCTACGATTTGCTCCTGAATTATAATCCTTCCATAGAAATAGCTGAATTGCAATCCACTCTGGATCGGGACCAGGTAATCCTTGAGTATCTCATGGGCAGCAATGAGTCAGATACAGGGAGGAAAATTTATGTATTTGTTATTTCACGCGAAAAACTGAGCTATATAATCCTGGAGAAGGGGGGAGAGATCCAATCCATGGTTCGCTGGTATATTGACCATTTGAGAAGGTATAGACCGGGAATACCACCCCGGGAAGGATTTGACAGTCTGCTGAATACCATGCATTTACTCTATAAAGAATTATTCAGACCGGTGGAAAATTTGGTTCCAATGAGGAATGTGATCGTCGTTCCGGATGATGAATTATATTACCTGCCTTTTGAGACTTTAGTGAAAACAATTCCGGATTATGAGGTCTTTGATTTTTCTTCCCTCGATTACCTTTTAAAATATTATTCCTTCAACCTCAGCTATTCTGTGGCATTCTGGATGAAAAAATCAGAAATAAAAAAAAGAAGGTCTGAGTTTATTGCACTGGCTCCGGAAGTCTCATTGTACAGCCAGAATGAACTATCCGGACAATCCGGCTTTGAGAGGGAAATCAATTTCCTGATGGATAAATTCAAAGGCAAATACATTATGGGTAATGAAGTAACCAGAGAGAGTTTCCAGGATGCAGCCCGAAGTGAGGGTTCCATTCTCCATATTGCCGCACATGCGGAACAGGGAGATGTTAGAGGTGGAGGTTATATCTTATTGGGAAAGGAAGATACTGAGTCGGAGAAATCCCGTTTATACGAGTATGAGATCAGTACGATGGAAATTCGTTCATTGCTGGTTAACCTAAGTGCATGCAATACAGGAAGCGGATATTTAAGCCACGGTGAAGGGATATACAGTCTGGGACGTAGTTTTATGCAGGCAGGTGTACCTTCGGTTATCTATACGCTTTGGGAGGTTAATGATGCCAGAAGTTCTATTTTGATCCGGGATTTTTACAAATACCTTTTGGATGGTGAACCCCTGGATATTTCTCTGCAGCAGGCAAAACTTGATTACCTTGATGGTTCTCCATCCTACCTCTCTCATCCATACTATTGGGCTGGTTATCAGCTGGCCGGAAATATATCCTCTTTCAGGAAGGGTGGGTCAGCAGGGCTTTTAATGTACTTTTTGATTTTCGGGTTGGGTATTACCGTTGCTGGTTATTTTATTTTCCGAAGACCAGATAAAATGGCTAAAGCTTCGTCCTGATATTTTCCAGGCATGCGGGAGAGTCTTAGAAATAAACTTTCGGCTCTTTCAGGACCTTCAACTTTTAATTCCAACAATGACTGGTACCACAAGGCTTCCAATTCATATTCACTATTTTTAATCCGGGGATCCCGGAGAAGATTCAGGGCTTCAGGATACTGCTCATTCTCGATTTTTGCAATGGATGAGAGGAATAGGATCTGGGCCGAAATTTTGTCCGCATTCAGCATTTCATTTAACAATAGCCCGGCTTGCTCGTAGGAGCCTTCAGACATAAGAATAATGGCTTCGTTAAGCAAATCCTTTTCTGTGTTTGAGGGGTTTCTGGTGTAATCTGTAACCACGTGCGGGCTTGTGTAATATTCTGTGAATAACTTATCAGGATCGGGTGGAAGGATCAGGGTATTCACCAGAATGAGCCCGGTGACCAGGCTAGCGGCGATGGCCAGGGTATAAATTGTGATCCTCAGATTCTTTTGAGATCTTCTCTTTCTTTGTTTATTCCTTGAAAGGTTGTTCCCGGAATCTGAAATGAAAGATTTGATAGAATGGATTTTTTCACTATCCGGGTCAAGCTCATCGAGAGTTTCCCTGGCTATTTTCTCAGCTGTGGCATAGTCTGATTGGGAAAGGATTTCAATTTCATCCTGCATGGCTTTGAGGTCATTCTCCACCATGAGGTAAAGTTTGTAATCCTGCTGGAGGTTGGGATCGGATTTTAGTTTTTCACGAAATTCAATTTTTTCCCAATCTTCCATTTCACCATCGAAATAGCGGCTGATTAAATCGATATTTTTCGTCATGGTCGTCATATCATATTATTCAAGGAATGTTGGAATTTCATCTTTTACCAGATTAAGAATGGCCGGATCGGATTTAATTATTTCAATCAGTCTTTTTCTGCATTCGTGCTTTCGCTTTCTAAGGTATGCGTAGCTTACACCCAGGTCCTTTGCAATGTCTTTCTGTGAAATTTCATTCCAATACATTTTGTAGATTTTCTGACATTTCGGACCCAGTTTGTGAAAGCATTCGAGAAGTTTTTGTTTGTAGAGTTTCCTGTCGTAATCTTCCGAAAAATCAGCAAAAGACTGATCATTCTGAGGGATGGAATTAAACTTGCCGGCTATTCTCCTTCTTTTAAGGATCAACTTATACATGTTATTGCAAACAGCATAAAGATAGGATTTAAACTGACAGGTTAATTCGAAAGAGGGACTATCGATTTTCATGATAATGGCAATCATGGCTTCATTAAAAAGATCTCTTGCTTCTTCTTTTTGACCGCCTTTGGAAGTTACAATATGTTCAATCATGGAAAAGAAGCGTCTTTCGATAAAGCTTATAACTTTTCCGTCGCGTTCCCTCAATCCGGTGATTATATCCTCATCCGTAAATTTCATATCTGGTCTGGCAGCTGAAAAAAAACAAGTTGAACAAAAACCAAAGATAAAAAAAACAAGGAAATATGGTTTTTTTTAGTCTCTAAAACTACTTGTAAAACCTTGTTTTTATACGTGTTATAAAAAAAAGTGGCTATATATTAAAAAACATAAGGTAAGTGGGGTAACAAAAGACTATGTAAGTTAATTAATATCATTTGTCTTATTAGAAGTGGTCACAGAAAAGGATAGGGAGGGTGGGTAGGTTTGGTCTTTATAAGGTAAAGATTATCAGACAAGTATTAGCATCAGGGTGTAAAATATGAAAGAATAGCTTCGGGATGGATGAATTCATTGAGATTTACGGGCTGGCCTATGGTTGTCCAAAAAAGGAGAGATCGGATGGATGTCCTTTCAGGGAACTGGATCGGTTAAGTTTCTCAGAGAGGGTGGACCTCATAGAGAATATGACAGCAAAAGAGAAAACCATGTTTCTTTTCCGTCATAAGGAATGTACTTGTTTAAACGGGAGTAAAAAGAAGAATGAGGATTAGAAATTCAGATCAGAAAATCTAATGAGCGGAGGAAGAGGGATTCGAACCCCCGGTCCGCGTGAACGGACAACGGTTTTCAAGACCGCCGCATTCGACCACTCTGCCATTCCTCCGGGCGCAA
>CAZNFR010000022.1:0-47565 GCA_964572225.1 uncultured Bacteroidaceae bacterium | reverse complement strand
TTGTTTCTAAAACCGGAGTTGGAGATCCCATTGAATACGGAGAAAATGCAGGCCCTCATGCCTTGACTTCACTTCATGAAACCGATGGTTATAAATTACCCTTTGTGTATCAAGAAAAGGATACAGTTGTTCATAATATACTATTATTTACTGATGGTCTGTTTTTATATAATTTCGATTAGAATATTATCAAGAGTCTAAGGCTAATGCATACGGTTTTTACAACAGAGGTGGAGTCGATTGGGGTGTTTATAAGTTAATTAATGACACGATACATGTTCATACAGTCGAATCGCCAGGAGGAATGTCTTGGTTACAATCTGAAATGATGTTTAGAATCATTGATAGTGTTACTTTAGAAAGGTTACAATTGGATTTAAACGAGAATAGTATGCGATATTTACCAGCAAAATTTGTAGCATATACAAATATTCCAGACCCTAATAAAAGTTGGATTCTGAATAAGAAATGGTTCTGGTGTAATGAGGAAGCATATAAAAAGTGGAAAAAAAATAATAGATGAATTAAAGCCTCGGACCAAATCCGGGGCTTTTTTCATTAACCCGCACCAGTTTTTTCAACCTGATTAAAAGAGAAATTAGCGATTTCGGTTTGTTGCTGCGCATGTTCAATGGTCATGCTAACCACATTGCCATTTTTATCCATTTCCACCAGCACGTTTTCGTTCAGGTCTTTGGTATTAGTGATTTCATTTTCATTGAAGTTCACCAGTAAAGTATCGGTATCTTTGAAATAAGTTATTTTCATAGTATTATTTTTTAAAATCCCTGTCAAAAAAAGCATTGTGTACTGTCTCACCATCCTCCAGGACAACAACACGTAAATACTTTTCTACTTCTTTAATGTATCCCCATTTCCGTTTTCGACCATCGGTCTGTGTCTGTTCATGTTCGGGGAACTTATAAACCTGCTCAATCCATTCTTTCTTAATGCCTTTCCGGTCTGGCCGCTGCCATATATGGAGAAAATAGTATGTAAACCTCATTTCACAAAGTACTAACTTGCAGCATAAGCCTGTCTCGCTTTCGCATCACGGATATAGGTATCCATTAAATCAAAAAGCGTTTTCTTTTTATCTTCTTCGAGCAGCTCCAGTTCCTGAATTCTCTGGAGCGTTTTCTTGTCAAAATGAGCGTTAACGCCTTCTCCTACCAGGTAATCAAGAGAAACCCCGAACGCATTGGCTATTTTTTTTGCCGCCTCAATTGAGGGGACAGCCTCACCACGTTCGTACTTACCTACCATCTCTCGGGAAACCCCGCATTGTTTGGATAAATCGGTCTGTGACCAGGCTTTATCTTTTCGTAAAGCAATTATGATGTTACCTGTGTTCATTTTTATACCTTAAAATGTCTGAAAGTTCAAATATATATCAAAAATACGGAATTATTAGCCATAAAAAAGAATATAAAGTTATTTTTTTCTTTTCAACTGAAAGATTTTTTTAAACGAGACTCCACTAAACCCCCGAAGGGCTTAATGCCTGCTCCGATTCATCGGGGAACTCAATTAAAAAAAAGTGTGAGTAAAGAAGAAAATCACTATCATAGATGTAAGTTCTTTAAATGAAAGGCGGATACCTGGTCATTGAAAAGTTGAAGTATGGAGGTTACACCCAGGTTTATCGATATGCGTATTGCCTCAATAACCCGCTGGTTTACGTTGACCCGGATGGAGAAATGGCTTGGTTCGTTCCGGTAATCATTGGGGTTGTGGTTGTAGCAGAAACTGGAGAATGAATAAGTTCTTGAACAAAAAGTGGAAACAGAAGAACCTGAAAATAATTCATTTTTACCTGGATTTACTCCCTAAATTCCCGATTCCTTTATCTATCCCATTTTTTTTCTATATTTGCACCTATATATATATTTATATTATTAAACATGAATCTAAATACCAGACTCGAACATGTGAATTCCGAAAGTGAATTCAATGAATTGATCAACAGCAATGAAAATTTAATGATCTGCTGCGGCCGTATGGGCCCTATGTGTGTACCTGTTTATCAGGCAATGGAAGAACTCAGACATGATTATCCCAATGTGAAATTTATGGATATGGCCTTTGACATTCCGGATGCCAAAGTGATCAGAAACCTTCCAGAGTGTAGTGGATTCATGGGACTTCCCTTCACCGTTTATTTTAAAAACGGTCAGGTGGCAGCGGCAACCACCAGCATTCAAAGCAAGGACCAGATTAAGGAAATCCTGGATAAAAAGTTTCCCAAATAGCAAGCCCATCCAGGTGTGCGATTGGTCTTTAATAAGGGGGCTGATTAAGGTAAAGGTGGGTTATCCGTTTTTTTAATACCGGCCTTTGTTTTAATTTTAGCCATCAATTTGGCTATGGAATGAAGAAGGAACGGAAAAAAGACAGCTCCCTCAATGTTAACAAAGGGGTGGATCAGCCCGAACAGGTAAACCTCGACGCGGTATCCCGCTTCCGAGAGTTCAGGAAGCTACCGCTTGATAAGGATCAGCTGGTACAGCAAATCCTTACCGGCAATCGTGCTTCCCTCAGCAAGGCCATAACCCTGGTTGAAAGCTCACTCAGGAGCCATCAGGAGATTGCCCAGGAAATCATAACCGCCTGTCTTCCCCGCTCTGGTAATTCGCTCAGAATAGGAATTACCGGAGTCCCCGGAGTAGGAAAATCCACTTTTATCGAAAGTCTGGGTACCTTTCTCACCTCTAAGGGTAAAAAACTCGCCGTTCTTGCCATCGACCCAAGCAGTTCCCGTTCGAGAGGAAGCATTTTAGGGGATAAAACGCGGATGGAAATGCTTTCCAATCATGAAAATGCCTATATACGTCCCTCCCCTTCGGGAGGATCGCTGGGTGGAGTCGCAAGAAAAACCAGGGAATCCATTATCCTTTGCGAAGCAGCCGGATTCGACATTATTTTCATTGAAACCGTGGGGGTGGGTCAGAGCGAAACGGCCGCGCATTCCATGGTCGATTTTTTCCTGCTTCTGATGCTTGCCGGTGCAGGCGATGAACTTCAGGGCATTAAACGGGGAATCATGGAAATGGCCGACCTGGTGGCAATCAATAAGGCCGATGGCGACAATATAAAAAAAGCAGAACTCGCGGCCCGGGAATATCAGAATGCCCTTCATCTTTTTCCACCCTCCGATTCGGGTTGGACACCCAGGGTAGCCACCTGCAGTTCCATCCGAAGCACCGGGGTAGAGAATATCTGGAAGCTTGTCATGGACTATGCCGATTTTACCAGGCAAAACGGCTACTTTCAAAAAAGAAGAAATGAACAGTCCCTCTATTGGATGTATGAATCCATCAATGAACAACTCAAGGATCATTTTTATGGCTCACCCGAAATTTTGAATCTTACCAAGATGGTAGAAAAACAGGTACTACAAAACCAAATCAGTTCCTTTCAGGCAGCCGGTAAACTCCTGAGTAGCTATTTTAGAAGTAATAAGGAGTCAGAGTAAGCTTTTCCCGGATCAAATTAATCTGCCGGTATTCCCCTGTAAGTTTTTGTTTTCTGATAATTATCTTATAATTGCAGTTATAAAAGTAAAATATGTAATAATGAAGAAAGTTGTATTTGTATTTTTTCTGATGCTTTATCTCAATACCGGAAGCGTAATGTCGTCCGACAGTCACCTGCTAAAGGAAGCAGAGAAAACCGGCTATGTGATAAAGGTGAAAACCAATGATATTCAGGATACCTACCTTTATCTTTCAAAAAGAGTCTCCGGTTCCTGGAACGATATCGATTCCCTGTTGCTCTCCGAGGGCATGGAAGCTGTCTTTAAAGGAAGTCTGAAGGCCCCGGAAATTTTATACCTAAGGTTGGAAGGCTCGGACAAAGTGATCTCTTTTTTCGCGGAAAATTCAACCATTACCATACTCCCCGATTTTGAGGAACCGGATAAAAGCAAGGTGGAAGGCTCAGTCATTCACAACGAATATTTGAGCTATGAAGAGTTGTTCTCAGACATTAACGCTCAGAGAAAGAATCTGTATGATGAATACCGCGCTGCCAATTCTGAAAACGACACCCAAAAGGTGGAAGAACTCACAGCCCAATTTGAGTCCCTCTCCGAAAAAGAGACGGAAATCAATAAAAACTATGTGAAATCCAATCCCAACTCCCATGTCTCTCCTTATGTGATAAGGCGAAACATGTATTATACTCTCAGTCTGGATGAATTAAAAGCCATTATGAATAGCCTCGGGGAAGAGGTTGAGGATTCTCCCTATGCGCTTCAATTAAAGGAACAAATATCAATATTAGAAACCGTAGCCGTGGGTAAAAAATTCACCGATTTTCGTCTGCCCACCCCCGATGGTGGTGAGCTGGCTCTTTCCGAGATTGCCAATGGCAAATATGTGCTTATCGATTTCTGGGCTTCCTGGTGCGGTCCCTGTCGACGTGAAAATCCAAATGTTGTGGCCATGTACGAAAAATTCCTAGACAAAGGATTCGAGATCCTGGGAGTGTCTCTGGATAATAACGGGGAAAACTGGAAAAAAGCCATTGAGGATGACAAACTTACCTGGTATCATGTATCAGATCTTAAAGGTTGGGGAAGTGAAGCCGGTAAGCTCTATGGTGTCAGCAGTATCCCTCATACCGTTCTCCTTGGTCCCGATGGAACCATTATTGAAAAAAACCTCAGGGGTGAAGCTCTCGAGTCGAAGTTAGCAGAACTTCTTCTTTGAGGACCCACCTTTTCCCAAACAGCATCTCAGGGATCATACCTTGAATCCCTGAGAATGCGCTGGTAATCATTCATGTCGATTAAAGCCTTCAGACTGACATCCTGATTTCTTTTCATAAAATCCCTTACGATCTGCAAGCCGGTCCACACTGCAGCCCGGCCCGGGGATTCTGCAGCAAAGAAACTGGTGAAAGGAGCGGGCCCGGTAAGCTTCCGGATATCCATTAATTCCCCCGAAAACAGGTACTCATTCTCAATGAGGTAAACCCACATTTGCTTTTCATTAGATCTGCACCAATCCATTTGGGATTCGGTAAATCCCAGAAGCAGACTGTCGGGAGCCTCAGGAAAAAGGGTCCCCAGAAGATAGATCATCTTTCCTTCATGGATAAGATGAGATAATACATTTTCTGCGGAATCGTTCATGATAAAAAAGCCGTTCATCCAGTTTAGTATGGCATCGGGAGCGATGCGTTCAGGGATCATAGATGTTCGCTGGTATTGAGGCAATCCGAGCCGGTCGTAAAACTCATGCCCTGGTCCGAGGTACATATCCAGTCCCGTTCCTATAAACCCTTCAACCGAAAAATAAGGATAACTAAATCGGCTGATATAACTGATCACCCGGGGTATTTCCTTTTCGGGGAAATGTTCCCTGAAAATTCCGAAAGCCCTGCCAAATTCCTGTTCCAGCCAGCCAAGATCGGAAAATCTCTCCATCACCTCATCATAGACCTCACGATTGATTGCATCTTCCATAAAGCGGCGAAGCAGAAAAGGAAAATCCTTATCATCGGGCGTTCCTATTCCCAGAATGTGATAGCTGTAAACATCAAGAAAATCGGTGTATTCCTGGCGGAAATGGGAGATTGCTTCCTCCAGGGTATCCGGGTCGGTTGCGAACAATTCCATTTCAAACCTGTCTATCTCCACAGGATGAGCAGAATTGTTCGTGTTTTTATTTTCCTTACAGGAAACAAAAATCATCATTGCAAGGAAGGCTGAGATAAGTAGGGGGTTTTTACTGAACATAAAGCGGGTTTCCTTTTGAAATTCTTATTTTTACCAAAAATAAAACATCCGCGACAAAATAATATTGCCGAAAGCACTTAATTAAGAACAATGGGTATTAATAAATCTAACAGAGTCAATCCCCGGAGGATCCTCAGGAAACTCACCCTGCTACTTCTGGTTTTATTTCCCGTAAGCCTCTATTCTCAGGGAGTCCGTTTCAGCTTCATGGTCAATCCGCAATATTCCTGGTTTAGCAGCAATAATGAGAAAGTTGTAAGCGACGGAGGGATAATGGGTTTTAATATCGGAATTGAAATGGATGCATTTTTCGCGGAAAGGTATGCCTTCTCCACCGGAATTACCCTGAATCATAGCGGGGGCCGGCTGTTGTACCAGGATAGCACAATCCTGGTGGTTAATGAAGAAGACAGACTTCTTGCCCCGGGTAATCAGTTGAGGTATAATTTTCAATATTTGACCATTCCTCTCGGATTAAAATTTAAAACGGTAGAGATCGGATATACCACCTTCTGGATCGACGTGGGATTAACGCCTATGGTCCTTCTCCGTTCGAGGGGTACAGACAAAAACGATGATTTTAACAAAGTCGACCTGATGGAGGAATCCAAACGCTTCAACCTGGATTATTACCTTGAAGGAGGAATGGAATACAGCCTTGGGGGCACTACCGCCATAACCACCGGGATCGGTTTTCATTCCGGATTTACGGATGTAACCAGCAGCTCGGCCGACCTGATTCATACACGCTCCCTTTCCCTGGTAATTGGAATATTATTTTAACCTTAGTCCCTCCTTATGAAGATAGCACTCGCCCAACTTGATTATCACATCGGAAATTTCCTCGAAAATACCAATAAGATTGTCTTTGAAATCAACCGGGCCATGCAGCAAAACGCCGACCTGGTAATCTTTTCTGAATTGTCCATATGTGGATATCCTCCGCTGGACCTGCTTGAGAGAAAGGATTTCATTGAAAGATGTGAAAATGAGATTCGGAATATTGCCCGGATTTGCAAACATACGGGCGTTATTCTCGGAGGACCCTCCCTCAACACGGGCGAAGGGGGGAAAATGCTGTTTAATTCCGCTTTTCTCCTTTATGAGGGGAAGATAAAAGAAGTCTTTCACAAGACTCTGCTGCCTACCTATGATATTTTCGATGAATACCGGTATTTTGAACCTAATACCGAATTTAAGATCCTGGAGTTCAGAGATAAAAAAATTGCACTCACCATTTGTGAGGATTTGTGGGATGAACAACCGGTTGAAACCGAATTCTCCAGGAGAAGGTTATACAAGGTAAATCCCATGGATGAACTCATGCCTTACTCTCCCGATGTGATCATCAACATTGCTGCCTCTCCCTTTTCCCACACCCGGATCGATGCTAAAAAAGGGATATTCCTGGAAAAAGCAAAAAAATTCAATCTCCCGGTCATTTATGTGAACCAGGTGGGTGCCCAGACCCAGCTTATTTTTGAAGGCGGGAGTATGGCCATTAATTCAAAGGGGGAGATCGTGGAACAACTTGACTTTTTTAAACCCGATTTTCGTGTCGTGGATCTGGATGAGTTGGATAAAAGTAAAACGATCCGGTCCGATCAGGAACGCCTCCCCATGATGCACGATGCACTGGTATGCGGGATCAAAGGCTATTTTCAGAAAATGGAATTCGGTAAAGCTGTGATTGGCCTTTCGGGTGGGATTGATTCGGCCCTTACCACGGTTCTTGCCGAGAGGGCACTGGGAAATGAAAATGTCCACGTCCTGCTACTCCCCTCGGAATACTCATCCGGCCATTCTGTGAGTGACTCCATAGACCTTGCAAATAACCTGAAGATCACCTTCGACATCGTTGATATCCAGAAGATATTCAGCGAGTTCAAAAAAAGCATGAACCCTATCTTTAAGGATTTGTCCGAAGACATAACCGAAGAAAACATACAATCCAGAATACGGGCAGTTCTCCTCATGGCCTATAGTAATAAGTTTGGCCATATCCTTCTCAATACCAGCAATAAGAGTGAAGCCGCCGTAGGTTACGGTACACTTTACGGGGATATGAGCGGTGGATTATCCGTACTGGGGGATGTCTATAAAACCGATGTATATTCCCTTGCAAGATACATTAACCGGGATACGGAAATAATTCCTGAAAACATAATCAGCAAGCCCCCCTCGGCAGAACTGAAACCGGATCAGAAAGATACCGATTCCCTTCCCGATTATGATATCCTTGACGGGATCCTTTTCCAGTATATTGAAAAACAGTTGCCAGTAGAGGAAATTCAAGGATATGACCCCCATCTCGTCGATGAAGTGGTCCGTAAAGTCAACCAGAATGAATATAAAAGGTACCAGACCCCTCCCATATTGAGGGTTTCTTCAAAAGCCTTCGGAGAAGGCCGAAAACTTCCGCTGGTAGCAAGGTATTAACTCAATTTTAAGGAAAGGAGTTTTGACTCCCGATTTCGACTGATTTCCGGTTTTATTTGATAAAAATTACTAAATTTGTATGCTACAAAACACAAGCGCTAACTTTAACTCACCTGAAATGCACGACAGGGCCATCAACTGTGATAACTGTATCGATAATCCCAAATCGGTCTTTAATATCCTCACTCCCGGAGAAAAAGATCTTATTCGTAAGAACCATTCATGTGCTTTTTATAAGAAAGGGGAAATCATTTTTAAGGAAGGGGACAAACCCACCGGACTTTTATGTCTGGCTGAAGGCAAGGTAAAAGTCTTTAAAGAAGGTGTTGGCGGAAGGGAACAGATTGTTCGCATGGCTAAACCCGTAGGTTTTATCGGCTACCGGGCCCTTTTCGCGGAAGAACACCATACTGCCACCGCAGTGGCCATTGAGGATTGCACGGTCTGTCATATCGACAGGGATAGTGTCTATAAACTGCTTCGCTCCAGCTCAGACCTCTGCCTTAACATAATCAAGGCTTTTGCCACGGAGCTTGGCTTCTCCAACAACCGCACCGTAACTCTTACCCAGAAACATATTCGGGGGCGACTTGCAGAATCCCTGATTTTCCTCAAAGACACCTATGGATATGAGGAGGATAATCAAACCATAAAAATCTACCTATCCAGAGAAGATGTGGCAAACCTTTCTAATATGACCACCTCCAACGCCATTCGAACCCTCTCCACTTTTGCCCAGGAGGAAGTGATCGCCATTGATGGAAGAAAGATCAGGATCCTGGATCTTCCCAAACTTGAAAGAATCAGCGACCTGGGGTAGATTCAGGGAAGTATTTGCACCAGACTGATTTTTAGATGCTCAATACGGGTCTCAAATTCAAAGATCTTCTTATGTGCCGGTAAGAGATGCCTTTCGTTGGTTTCTACCAGATAATAACTCCCTGGAACCGGGGCCTGTCTCCAACGTCCTAAAGGCTCTCCCCTCCCCATCATTACATAGAACGACGAAGTCTGGGTAAACCGGGTATCTCTCAAAAGGTATAGATCCCGTCCCCTGGTTAATTCCCCCGCTGCTCTTGCCCCATTCTCTTCATACAGAGCTGTGCCATTTTCAATCCGGTGCGGCATCACGAAAAAATTAAAACTAAGTCTTGCAACCAGAAGAACCCCTGCCGTTACGAGAAAAATATCCGAAGGCTTGCGAACCCACGCAAGGATTAGGGGGATAAGCAGGAAAAGAATCAGAAAATACTTTTGGTAAAAGTTATCAAAAAACCGGTACTCAGCAATCAGTGGCCCTGTGATCAGCAATACCATGATCAGGATTATCAATACCGGAAAGGTCACATTTCGGAGAATCCTACCAGTTTTTCCTTCCGGATCATTACGTTCCGTAAAAAACAATATGCCGAATACCAGGGGAAGAAACATAAAAAGGTACCTTGCATAAATGGCAGGCGACACCCAATACACAATGATGTTAGCCACAAAGACCCAGAAAAAAAACCGGGTCATCTCATTTTGAAATATCAGCTTCCTTCTTAGCGGGGAGAAGAACAGGGGTATGGCCAGAAGGGTCCAGGGAAGAAAAAAGTACAGAAAATTTAAGGGAAATTCAAGTAAATGAAGGAAAGTGTCGAAGAAGGTATTGTCAATGGCTGTTCTTTTGGTGGATTCCGTCCAAAGGGCAGTAAAATAATCCGAAAGTGGATTATAACGGGAGTACACCCAGAAATACGCTCCAACGATGGTAACAAAAACACCGAGGCCCGCCAGGTGTTTCAGACTGAACAGCATGGAAAATTTACCGTTCAGCGAAAACCAAACCAGCAGAGTAATGCCTTGAAAAACCAACGCAGGCATTCCCTTAAGTAGAAATCCCACCGTCATCAACAGGTAACTTACCACAAAAAGACTCAGGGTATCCCTGTTTCTGAAATCCCGGAAAATGACATAAAGCTGCAAATAGACCAGCCAGGAAAAAGTGATATCTATCAGTCCGCGGAAGGAATCATAAAAAAGGATCCTTCCACAGGTTATCACAGCCATGCCGGATAAGAAAGCTACGCCTGTCCCCAGTTGTTTTCTCTGACTCAGAAATACCGTCAGCCCAAAAAGCAAAAGGGAAACTACCACCGGAATACGGAAAGTTAGCTCTGAAATTTCCCCCGGCAAACGGGAAAAAAGGATCAGGATCCAATTGAATAATGGAGGTTTGTTATAGTAAAATTCACCGTTAAGCGTAGGGACAATATAATTGCGGGAATGCTCCATCTCGAGTGCAACATTGGCCCTGATAGCCTCGTCATTGATAAAACTCATTAGTCCGAGGTTATGGAACAATGCCGGGAACAGCAGTACCAACAGGTAAATCAGCAGGAAGGAAGAGAGATTTTTGCTTTTTAAAAAAGTCATATTTGCTGTTTTATGTTCCAAAAATAGAAATTATTCGCATGGGTTCACCAAAAACCAAACAGGGTATGATTACCTTTGCAGACGGATCTCTATGAATCTTGCCAATGCTCAGAAAACTATTATTCTACCTTTTTTATGGCTTTCTTTGGACTGTAGCACGTCTGCCTTTGCCCGTGTTGTATGTGTTTTCTTACCTTATCTTTCTTTTCCTGTATTACCTGATCCCGTACCGGAAAAAGCTGGTTCTCAAAAATCTGAGGAACAGTTTCCCTGAATACAAAAACAAGAAGATCAGAAAGATAGCCCGCAGATTCTATCTCCATTTTTGTGATAATTTTATCGAGGCCAGTGTAACAGGATTCCTTTCTGAAAAAACCCTTAAAAAGAGATATCGCTATACCAATCCCGAAACGGTTAACCGGCTTTTTGATGAAGGAAAAAGCATCAGCCTGATGATGGGACATTACGGAAACTGGGAATGGTCCACCATCATGCCAAAATCGGTAAAGCACAAGGTTCTTCCCATTTATAAACCCCTGCATAATCCCTGGTTCGATAAATTTTTCAGGGAGAACCGGGAAAAATTCGGCACGCACACGGTTCCCATGGAAAAGATCTACCGGGTTCTGACCGAATACCGTAAGGAAGGAACTCCAACCTTAACCTTCTTCATTGCCGATCAAAGACCCAGGTGGGCTCAGATCCAATACTGGACCGATTTCCTTAACCAGAAAACACCAGTGGTACTCGGACCGGAAAAAATATCCCGAAAGTTTGACCATGCCGTTGTTTTTTATAAAGTCAGCCTTGTGAAAAGAGGATACTATGAACTGGAATTCATTCCACTCCTCGAAAATGCGGCCGATTCAGAACCTTTTGAGATCACAGACAGGTATATGGAAGTTCTGGAAAAAACGATCCGGGAAAGACCCGAACTCTGGTTGTGGACGCATAACCGTTGGAAACACGATTATGACAGGTTTAAGGAAAAACCCGTAAATACCATTGCACGTTAAGTTCTCACACCCCCGAATTATTCATCTCCATTAGAAGATTCTCAAAGCTTTCCTCTGTGGTTTCAATACTAAACATTTCTTCCACCCTTTTCCTCCCCTTTTTTCCGATCTCAGCTCTCTTTCCGGGATTCAAGATCAGGTATTCAATTTTTTCAAACAGATCATCCACATCTGCTTTCTTCACAAGCAATCCGGAAACACCGTCCTCCAGGATCTCAGAGGATGATCTTATATCAAAAGCTACCACCGGTTTTTCCACAGCCATGGCTTCCACCATTACATATCCAAAGCCCTCGTAAAGAGAGGAGAGTACAAAGATATCAAGACTCTGATTGAAGGCCTTCATGTTATCCACAAAGCCCAGAAAAACCACTTCATTTTCCACTCCATTGGCCCTGGCATACTTGGCGAGCCTGGACCTGAGTTTACCGGTTCCGGCAATCAATAGGCGGAAAGGGTAGTTCTTCTCCTTCAGCTTAACCGCAAGGTCAATCAGGTAACTTTGTCCTTTTTCCTCCGATAACCTGCCGGCATTTCCAATAATGATTTCCCTGTCCTGTCTGGTGTAAATCGGACTCCCGTTCTGATTGTCCAGTCGCTTAAGGTCAATTCCGTTATAGATGATCCTGATCTTTTCCCTGGGAAGGAGTTTTTCATTGTTCTGCAGGATAGTACGGGTAGTTTCCCTGGAATTGGCAATAACCTGGGTAACAATATTCCGGTATATAAAGCGGTTAAAAGCGGTGTTCCTAATGGGCAGCGCACTACCTCTCCGGTAAATAATATTCTGCACCCCCGCCAGCTTGGCAGCGATCCCCGCCACCTTAAGGTCGGAGGAAAGATTCATGACAAGGGTTTGGACCCCTTCCCTTTTCAGTATCCTGTAAATTTTATAAATTTTCCATGGGTTTAAAAAGGAGAGATTGCTCACGCGAACAGGAAACAATGGAATACTCCCTTTTCGGATCCGTTTGGAGAGTTCGCTTCTGGGATTGGAGATCAGGATCACATCAAATTTGCGATTATGCATTCGGCTGGAAATATCCAGGTGCCATTTTTCACCTCCCCCCCAGGTGATCATGGAATTAAAAAAACAGATTCGGGTCCTGCTCTTCTGCAAACTTATCCGGTGCAGGTTTCGGAGTTTTGAGTATTTCAGAAAGGTCTCGTGAGAAGAATTCACACTGATCACCAGTCCGTAAAATCCCGAAAGAAATCCCAGCTTGATAAAATAGTCTCTGAACAATCTCCATAATGGGTGGAAAACAATGTTAAAGTACCCGGCCTTCCTTCCCTCCCGGAAGTAAGCATTGGCAACAATGCTGGAAAACCTGTTAATCTGCTCAATATGCTCTTCGATGCTGTAGTAGGAATAATGCAGCAGGTCGCCCTTCAGATATTTGCGCGTACTATTTTTCTCCAGGATAAACCGGTCGTGGGGATTTATACCGCCCCATTTTCCCTTCCGACTATCCCACAATCTTAGTTTCCTTGCCGGGTACCAACTGGTATGCCTTATCCATTTACCGCAGTAGTTGGTTAAACGGTTAAAAAAATACCCGTCATATTTCCAGTTCTCCTTAACTTCCTTTATGCTTTCTTTTAGTCTGGGCGAAGGAACTTCATCGGCATCCAGGGAAAGAATATGAGGATACAAGGCCTGGGTGATGGCCCAGTTTTTCTGCTCTATATGCCCGTCAAACGGATGCTGAATGAACCTCGCTCCATACGACCTGGCGATTTCTTCCGTCCGGTCGGTCGAATACGAATCAACAATCACAATATCATCCGCGATATCCCTTATGGATTCAAGGCAACGGCCGAGGTTTTTCTCCTCATTATAGGTAATGATTACCACTGAAAGCTTGGGCATATTATTCCTGAATATAAACTCGTTTGACCCTTCGGGATACGGAAGTCAGTATTTCATAAGGAATGGTTCCCGCCATCTCCGCCATTCTCCGAACCGAATGCTCCCTCCCGAAAATAATAACCTCATCTCCCTCTTTTGCCGGTATATCTGTAACATCAAGCATGGTCATGTCCATGCAAACATTTCCGGTAACGGCTGCAAGATGGTGATTAATCATAAATTTACCAACTCCCCGACTCAGAGACCGGGGAATCCCATCGGCATACCCCGCAGGAATGGTAGCAATCCTGGAAACCCGGTTCAGCTTTCCGGCACGATTATAACCCACGGTTTCTCCACCCCCTATCTCCCGTATGTGGCTTATTCTGGTTTTGAAGGTTGAAATCTCCGTCAGAGGAGCCGATTCACTAAACCCCACTCCATAAAGCCCGATACCCAGTCTGACCATATCGAATTGATACTCCGGAAACCTCTCTATACCGGCAGAATTAAGAATGTGCTTCAGGAAATTCCTTCCGGTAGTTCCTTTCAGCTTCTCACAGAAAACAAGAAATCGTGAAACCTGATCCCGGGTAAATGCATCCTCGGCAGGTTCATCGGCCGCGGCAAGATGGGAAAATACCGAAACCACCTCCAGGGATCCTCCATCCAGAATCCTGGCAAGCTTTTCCAAATCCCCCGGGACAAATCCTAACCGGTGCATTCCGGTATCCGCCTTTATATGCACAGGGTAGCCAGCAATGGCATTCACCCTCAGATAATGATTGAATGCTTCCAGAATGCGCAAATTGTACAACTCAGGCTCCAGGTCAAATCGGGTGATCAGATCGAAATCACTAACCTCCGGATTCATAACCAATACCGGCATCCTTATCCCCTTTCTCCTAAGCTCCACTCCCTCATCGGCAAAGGCCACCGCAAGAGAATCTACCTTATGGTATTCCAGTACGGACGCAATTTCATACCCTCCGCTCCCATAGGAAAAAGCCTTAACCATGGCCATCGTCCTGACCCCCGGACCGAGCAGGGATCGATAATAATTGAGATTCTCCACCATAGAATGAAAATCAATCTCCAGCCTCGTCCGGTGCGCCTGTTCCTGAAGCCTGGAACTGATCCTTTCAAAGCTGAATCGACGAGACCCCTTGATAAGGATCGCTTCATTGGCAAACCGCAAGTCGTCAATCTGGGAAAGGAAACTTTCCGTGGTCGCAAAAAACCGGGAATCCTCAGGAAACAGATCCTTGTGTAAGCTTAACTCCCTTCCAATCCCGATAAACCGGGAAATGCCCTTCTCCCGGATCATGGCAGCCACCGCCTGGTATAACTCCCGGGAATCCCTGTTCGATTGTAAAATGTCCGAAAGGATCAGGGTTTTCGCCTTCCCCTGATGCTGCAGATTCAGGTAGTCAAGCGCATTGGAAAGTGAATGAATATCAGAGTTGTAAGTATCACTGATGAGCATACATCCCGCCAGACCGTGCAACATTTCCTGCCGCATAGCCACCGGCTCAAGACCCTTCAGGGATGACTGAATATCCTCCTCCTCCATCCCTGATTCCAATAGGTAAACGATCACATGACAAAGATTTTCAAGGGAGGAAGGGTCCGAAAAAGGTACTGCAAATCGAAACTCCTTAGGGCGGGTAACCCGAATGAAACTTCCCTCCTCCACAAGAGTCGGTTCCAGACGGTATTTGCAGCTACTCTTTCTTCCCCAGGAAATCTTCTCCACATTCTCAGGCAAGCTCGCTATCGCTTGATGAACATGAGAGTGATCCCTGCAATAGATCACCTTCTCAGAATTTCTGAAAAGCCAGGCCTTCTCCTTCGCTTTCTCCTCATAACTCCCAAAATTATCCTGATGGGCATCCCCCAGATTGGTGAAAATTCCCCAGTCAGGGCGAATCATCTCTTCCAGCTTCTCCATCTCCCCAGGCCTGGAGATTCCCGCTTCAATGAACGCCTCTTCGTATTCAGGATCAAGGAGAAAGAGACTAAGAGGTACGCCTACCTGACTGTTATAACTTTCGGGACTCCTTACAATCTTCCTGTAGGGATCAAGGGATTGAAATAACCATTCCTTTATAATGGTCTTACCATTACTGCCGGTTATTCCCGTAAGCCTCCTGTCAAAACCCTCACGAAAATAACGCGCCAGCCGGTGAAGCGCCTTCAAACTGTCCTCCACCCTGTAAAAACAAGCCCCCGGAAATTCCTCTGTATCAGGAAGTTTTTGAACAATAAAAACCCGAACCCCTTTGTGAAAAAGCTCCCGGAGATAATGATGCCCATCGTTCCTTTCGCCCCTAATGGCAACGAAAAGAATACCCTCCCCATCCTTAACCTTACGGCTGTCAATCATGATACGGCGAACCTCCATGGAAAGAATGCCGTGAATATCAGGATCAAGAAGTTTCCGGATTTTATCGGAGGTAAGATTCATGCAGGCTGAAGTTTACAGTTTTCGTTAGCAAAAGGATTTTCAAACCAAAATAGACAAGATATTCCTGATATATTCGTTATTTTTGCGTAACATACACGGACTTAAATCCTTTACAATCAACTATGGCCTATAAAAATACCTTTGAACTAATTTCTAAAGATATACAAGATATAGAAAAACTCGTTGCCAATTTTCAAAATTATTCCCGTATCCCCGATATAGAAATCGATCTGGCTCTTTCCAAACTCAGGAATGTGTACGACATCCTCCTAATGTTCCGCGAAAGCAGTCCTGAGCCTGAAAAGCCTGAGATCGTCCCGGCCAAAGAAACCAAACCGGTTGTTCAGGAAGAAAAAAAAGAACCGGAAAAAAAACCGGTTAAGGACAACCCCAAACCCCCCGATGTACAAGGCAATGAGCAGATCCTCGCAGAGAAATTCAAGCGTGAATCCGACCTTTCCACACGCCTCAATGCCTCTCCTATCAAGAGTATCGCCGGTACCATCGGGATTAATGACAAATTTTTCTTTATTCGTGAGCTGTTTTCCGGAGATGCGGAAACCTTCAGGCAAACCATGAACACCCTGGATGAAGCGGAGAATTTTAACAATGCCTATAATTATCTGGTGAAAACCTACGGCTGGGATATGGATACCGAAGCCGTGCAGAAGCTTCTGAATCTTATCAGAAGGAAATTTATTTCCAGCGGAAATGAGTAAACTAATCCTGGTTCCTACACCCATTGGAAACCTCAGCGATATAAGCTTCCGAGCCATCGAGGTGCTGAAGAATGCAGACCTCATCCTCGCCGAAGATACCCGGAAATCCGGATTGCTGCTTAAAAAATATGATATCCAGACAACCACTCGCGCTTACCATAAATTCAATGAGCACAAAACCCTTGATTCCCTGGTCGACTTGATCGAATCCGGGAAAAACATCGCCCTGGTCAGCGATGCTGGAACACCCGGCATTTCCGACCCCGGATTCCTCATCGTAAGAGAATGCATACGCAGGGGTATCGAAGTGGAAACCCTTCCAGGTCCATCCGCCTTTCTCCCTGCCCTGATTAACTCCGGACTCCCCTGCGACCGGTTTTGTTTTGAAGGCTTCCTTCCCCAAAAAAAAGGACGGCAAAAAAGACTGAACGAACTGGAAGATGAAACCCGCACCCTGGTCTTTTACGAATCTACCCACCGCCTCCTGAAATGCCTTGAACAATTCGCCGAAGTTTTTGGCCCCGACCGGCAGGTGTCCGTTTCCAGAGAATTGACCAAAATCTACGAAGAAACCATCCGGGGAACCCTCGATGAGGTCATTAACTACTACCGGCAATCCACCATCAAAGGAGAATTTGTCATTATCCTTGCTGGTAAATCTCTGTAAGCCAGACGTCCAAAAGATTTCCCAAAAGGATTGACCCCCTGCATCCCCGATTTGTCATATAAAAGATAATTTTGTCTTTATTTTGTGCGGATTCGTACACTCCTGTTCCGTAATCGTTCATATTTAAACTTTTCTTGAGAACAAGGAAATCGTTGTATATAATTTATATATAGTGTCTTATACTTTTTGGCACAAGCTATGTGATAAACCTCTCTGAAAACATAAAGAAACTCAAAAAAACCAAAGTCATGAAAACAAACATTAACAACCCGGCAAAAAAAACAGGAATGCTTCTTTTATTAGTCGCTTTTTTAACCGCCACTCCGGCAATGTCCCAAATGAACTCAATCAAAACCGATCTGGGCACTATTCAGGCCAAACTGCTGGTAAACGCAGAAGAAGTTATGGAAGCGGTTAAAGATTATCGATACCTTTCTCTCGAAAATGAAATTGAATTTGAAAGCTGGATGATGGATCTCGATAAGTGGTCAAAAAGCATCGATTCGGTATCGGTAGGTGAAAACGCTGAAACCTTCAGCATCGAAAGCGAAACTGAAATGGTTCTCGAGTCAGAACTTGAACTTGAAGGCTGGATGCTTGAAACCGACTGGGTGGAGAATCACGATAAGGAACTGGTCATGGAAAACTGGATGACTAATCCCCGCAACTGGAATCTCTGCAGCTGCAATTAATCCTCCTCTCCCAGGTCCTCCTCGAAGGTCCGGGGGATTGTTTTCACCGACTTTGCTCCCAGTTCTTCAATATCTTTCGCCCTCTTAATCAGATTTCCCTTTCCGCTCGACAGCTTCTTAACAATCTCATCATAACTCGACCTCGTGGATCTCAGTTTCGAACCGAGATCCTCGAGGTCTTTTAGCAGGTTATAGAACTTATCGAGGAGGTCACTGCTCTTTTTTGCAATCTCTCTGGCATTCCGGTTCTGGTATTCCTGCTGCCAGAGGCTGGATATCATTTTCAGTGCTGCAATCAGATTGGTGGGACCGATGATCAATATTCGCTTATTGTAGGCAAAGTTCCATAATTCGGGATCCTGCTGCACGGCCAGCATATAGGCGGGTTCAACCGGCATAAAAAGCATGATAAAATCGAGACTCTTCATCCCATAGATCTCCTGATAGGCTTTTGCTGAAAGACCGTTCACATGATTCTTCACCGACTGAAGATGTTCTTTCAAGGCCCTGGCCTTTTCCTCTTCTTCCACCGCACTTGCATAGCGTTCAAAAGCGCTTAGGGAAACCTTGGAGTCAACCACCACATATCGTTGTCCGGGATACTCAATGATTACATCCGGACGGATATCGTTTCCCTCCTCATCTTTAAATGTCTGCTGTACATGATACTCCCTACCTTTTGAAAGACCGGATTTTTCCAGGATGCTCTCCAGAATCATCTCACCCCAGTTTCCCTGGGTCTTTGAATCGGCCTTAAGCGCCCTGGTAAGATTACTCGCTTCCTCACTGATGATTTTATTGAGTTCGGCCAGTTTTTTCACCTCTTCACTAAGGTGAAATCTCTGCTTGGATTCCTTATCATAGGTCTCTTCCACCTTTTTCTCAAAATCCTTAATCTTTTCCGAAAGGGGTTTGAGTAAGGTATCCAGATTGGTTTTGTTCTGCTCGGTAAATTTTTTGGTTTTCTCTTCCAGAATTTCGTTGGCAAGGTTTCGGAACTCCGTACTAAAATGTTCGTTCAGCTTTAGGAATTCCTGTTTCTGTTCCTGTATTTTCTCGGTAAGGGATTTGTTTTCAGCTTTTTGAAATGAACTGTCACGGGTCAGCTCCAGAATGGCACTTTCCTTTATGCTCATTTCGTCCTGTAGATTTTTCAGGCGACTGCTCAGATCTTCAAGACGGCCCCGGAGAATACTCTCCCGGCTTTTTCCTGAATTTCTGACAAGGATGTAGCAAATCCCGGCTCCCAGGATCATTCCGGCAAACAGTGTTACATATTCCATCCGTTGAAATTACAATAAAAATTTTACTTATTTTCGGGCCATGAAAGGCATCAGGCATATTTTTTTTGATCTGGACAGGACCCTGTGGGACTTCGAATCCAATGCCAGATCGGCGCTCACCGACATATTTCATAAGTATGACCTGGGAAAAGGTTTCCGTGATCCCAATGAGTTTTTCGAAATTTATAATCTGCACAATGAAAGACTTTGGGCAGGGTACCGGAAAGGACAGCTCAGCAAGGAGATCCTGAGATCCAAAAGGTTTGAACTTACGCTTGCTGAAAAAAAGATCCGGGACCCTGACCTGGCTATGAAGGCAGGAGAGGATTACCTGCTTATCTGTCCGCAGAAAAACATTCTTTTCGAAGGGACTAAAGAAGTGCTGGAGTATCTCCAGCCAAAATACCAACTGCATATACTTACCAACGGATTCAAAATTACTCAGGAATCCAAATTGAAGAACTGCGGACTCGAATCCTATTTTCAGCAACTGTTCACCTCGGAGACCATCGGATACCACAAACCCAGTCAGGAGATATTCCGTTACGCGGTAAACTCCCTGAATGCCCGGAAGTCAGAATGTGTTATGATCGGGGATGACCCTGAAGTAGATATTGCCGGAGCTGCAGATTACGGACTGCAAACCATACTATTCGATCCTGAAGAAAAGTATTTTGAGTCCCCGGCCGATTTCCGGGTGAAGACCTTATTGGAGTTGAAAGCGATTTTATAAATCCTTAAAAAGGCTGATCATCAAATCCGGTATTGCTTCCCAGGTCAAAATTCTCATCGTTTCTGGAGGACCCTTCCTGATTCATCTTGGAGCTAAGGGTCATACTGGATCCCTCGGATTCATCAAAAATGGGTTCCACTTCTTCCAGATCGGTGAACTTGGCGAATTCATCCCGGAACCTCAGTTGCACATCCCCTATGGCCCCGTTCCTGTGCTTGGCAACGATGATCTCTGCGATTCCCCTAAGTGAGTTTCCTTCATCATCCTGATCGATTCCGTATTTTTCCGGCCGATGAATAAACAATACCAAATCGGCATCCTGTTCAATGGCTCCCGATTCTCTGAGGTCTGAAAGAACCGGTCTTTTATTTCCGGAACGAAGTTCCACCGAACGGTTAAGCTGGGAAAGGGCAATGATGGGCACATTGAGTTCTTTGGCAATACCCTTGAGCGAGCGGGAGATGGTGGATACTTCCTGCTCACGGTTTCCTTTTACTTCGGGCGGACCCGTCATCAACTGAAGATAATCGATGATGATAATCTGAACATCATACAGATTTTTCAGTCTCCTGCATTTGGCTCTGAGTTCAAATATGGAGATACCCGGGGTGTCATCAATGTATATAGGTGCCTCAACCAGTCCCTTGATCTTATAATCCAGTTGCTGCCACTCATAGCCTTCCAGGCGCCCGTTCCGTATCCTGTCTGAAGGCAGTTCCGTTTCAGCAACAATTAACCGGTTTACAAGCTGAATGGAGGCCATTTCCAGGGAAAAAATAGCCACTGGCTGCTTATGCTCAACAGCCATATTCCTGGCCATACTCAATACAAAGGCAGTCTTCCCCATCGAGGGGCGGGCAGCAAGGATCACAAGATCCGATTTTTGCCATCCGGAAGTCATCCTGTCCAGCTTGGTATAACCCGAAGGAACCCCACTCAGACTGTCCTCTCTTTTTGAAGCTTCCTGGATTTGGTGGATAGCCTCCTTGATCAGGGTATTGATCTTGGAAGTCTCTTTCTTGATATTTCCCTCGGCGATTTCAAAAAGTTGCTGTTCGGAATAATCCAGCAGCTCATCCACGTCCTTGCTCTCATCGAAAGCTCTGCTCTGGATTTCTGAGGTAACCCTGATCAGTTCCCGTTGAATGTATTTCTGTGCTACGATACGGGCGTGGTACTCCAGGTGAGCCGCGGAGGCAACCTTCCCGGTGAGCTGGGTAATATATACCGGACCCCCAACCTCATCCAGCTCCCCCTTGTTTTTTAATTCCTCGGTAACCGTGAGAATGTCTATCGGTTTTTCGGCCATGGAAATATCCACAATGGTCCGGTAAATCTTCTGATGCGCATCCTTATAAAAACTCTCCGGCTTAAGGATGTCCAACACGGCAATCACCGCATCCTTCTCAAGCATTATGGCACCCAGCACAGCCTCTTCCAGATCGACTGCCTGCGGCGGTATCCGTCCGTATTCCATATTCAGTTTCGCTTCAGGCACTGCTGGTTTTTTCTTCTGAGCCATAGGTGGGATTTTGCAATTATCTAATTATCATTTTGTTGATCCAATCATGCAAGGTAAATCAAGGACCTCAAATTTAGACATAATTCCCTGCCCGAAAAAAAAGAGGAGGGGTTTCTTTTTAAACAGAACAATTTATTTTATTATTAACAATTGTTGAAAATATACCTTATGATCTCCTTTCCCAATGCGAAAATCAACCTCGGATTACACATAACCGGTAAAAGGCCAGATGGTTATCACAATCTAGAATCGCTCATGCTTCCGGTACCACTCTACGATGTTCTGGAGTTAAGGAGATCCGATAAGGATGCATTTCACCTTCATGGCATCCCAGTACCGGGCGATCCCGAAAAGAACCTGGTTAATAAAGCTCTAAAATTAATGAGATCCCGGATTCACATTCCGGCACTCGAGATCCACCTGTTAAAAAATATCCCCATGGGAGGCGGATTGGGAGGCGGATCGGCCAATGGTGCTTTTATGTTAAAAATGCTCAACGATGCCTTCCATGGAAGACTGGAAATGGAGGAACTTGAAGAAATGGCAGCGGAACTGGGTAGCGATTGTCCTTTTTTCATTCGAAACCGACCGGCAGTGATAAGGGGAAGAGGAGAGATCCTCAGCCCATTTTCCTTCGATCCCGGTGAATTTTTCATCCTGCTCCTCTATCCCGGCTTCCCGGTATCCACTTCGGAAGCCTATGCCGGAGTCAGAATATCCGGAGAAGGCAGTGATCTGATAAAGATTCTGGAACAAAACCCGGCAACCTGGAAAGATAAGCTTAAGAACGACTTCGAATCAACGGTCTTCGAAAAATATCCGGTTCTCCGGGAACTCAGGGAAGCCCTCTACGAACATGGGGCCATATACGCCTCTATGTCGGGCAGCGGATCCAGTCTATACGGATTGTTCAGGGAAAAACCTGAGGGGCATGCCTTTCCTCAGGAAAAAGTCCTCCTGATGGAAAAGCTTCATCTTAAATGACGGGCAGATAGATGATTTTCTTAGTCCCGAAATAGGCCTCTTCGAAATAAGAATTGATATCCGTGATCCTTACTTTATTCCGGAACTTTCTTAGCTCCTCCTCCAGTTCCCCTCCCTTCAGATATAGGATTCCGTTGGCGAGTCCTGACATGCTTTCCTCAAGAAAGCAGTTTTTCACCAGAAGGTAAAAATCCGGGAATCGGGTCACCGCCCTGCTTACCACAAAATTTACCTTTTGGTCCGTTTTCTCAACTCTGGAAACAATAGGTTCACAATTCGGCAGGGCAAGCTCCTGCACGATTCTTTCCACAACCCTTATTTTTTTAGCGATGGAATCGGCAAGGATAAACCGGGAAGATGGGAAGGCAATCGCCAGGGGGATGCCCGGTAATCCGCCACCCGTGCCCGCATCCATAACAATGGAGTCTGCAGGGAAACGAACCAGCTTGGCAATACTGAGGGAATGCAGGATGTGATGGGTATAAATATGATCGATATCCTTTCGGGAAACCAGATTGACTTTTGTATTCCAGAATTTCAATAACTCTCCCAGCTCACCTAACTTATCCAGCTGAGAATCCGTGAACTCCGGAAAATATCTCCGGATCTTTTCCATGCTGATTAAATTTTTTCGCTGGTATTCTTCAGGATATTAAAAAGAAGTTCTCTGGCCCTGAAGAGTTGAGCCTTTACCGTTCCGATGGGCAATTCCAACTCCTGGGATATCTCTTCATAGGAATATTCCTTGAAATACCTCAACTCTACCAGCTTGCGATACCGGGGTTTGAGCTTGGAAACCACTTCACGCATTAGTACAACCTTCTGCTCCTTAATAAGATGAGCCTCAGGGTCGGGCGAATCAGACTGTATGGTAGAAGAGGGAGTCAGATTGTCTTCCGCATCAATGGACTGATCCAGGGATACCGTGTTTCCTCTTTTCTTCCGGATGAAATCAATACAATTGTTGGTGGCAATCTTAAACAACCAGGTGCTAAATGCATAATTGGGTGTATACTGGGTAATGTTCTTGAAAGCCTTTCCGAAGGCTTCTATGGTCAGATCCTCCGCATCGCTGGGATTATTCACCATCTTCAGAAGCATAAAATATATTGCATCCCGGTAGCGCCCCATTAAATCGGCATATGCTTTTTGGTCCCCCTTCCTGGCCAGCTCAACCAGTGCATAATCCTTTTGTGCCTTTTCCGACAGATTCGGGTTCAGTTCCATCTGCTTCTCTTTCTTTCTATGAAATTAATAAAATGTAAGCTGCCATAAAGAAATGGCATAATCGGTTCAAAAAATATTGCGGCCAGGAACAGGTTCTTCTCCTTCATCCGACTGAATGCAATAATATAAATAATCAGCTTAACCACCACCATCAGAATATAAACAGAAATTAACAATAAGGGCAGAGGAAGCATAATTATTAACAGTACAAAACTAACAATCATAAGCATTCTGGAAAAATATTCCATTCCAAGAATCATTTTGGTCGACTGTTGATAAAAAGAAGCCGTTGTGAGATGCCTTTTTTTCTGCCGGAACCAGTCTCCAAGGGTCCTTTCCGATTCGGAGTAGGTGAAAGATCCGGGATCGGTTTCCACTACTGTATTCCCGGCGTTTGCGGTTTCATTTATAAAAATATCATCGTCGCCCGAAACCAGATTCAAATGAGAGGCAAATCCCTTGTTCCTGAAAAAGATCTCTTTCCGGTAGGAAAGGTTTCTGCCTACGCCCATGTAAGGCCTGCCAATATTGGCCAGACTAATGTATTGCAAGGCAATAAAGCAGGCTTCAAACCGGCTAAGAAGATTAACCAGTCCGCGGCCCTTTTTAAACAGACCTATCCCTAGTACAATCCCGGTACCCGGGGTATAATTTCCTGCCATTGAACGGGTCCAGTTCAATCCGGCAGGCCTGCAATCGGCATCGGTCAAAAGCAGGATATCATGCTTTGCCGCTTTGATCCCAAGGGTGAGCGCCAGTTTCTTTCCTTTGGGAAAAAGGGGCTCCTTATGAATGGAGGTAGTTCTCATTCCGGGATACTTCAACTGAAATTCCTTCAGGATCTCCCCGGTTTCATCGACCGAGCAATGATCTACCACTACCACTTCAAACTCCGGATAATCCTGGCCCAGAATCTGAGGGAGATTGGCCTTCAGGTTATCCGCTTCGTTTCTTGCACATATTACAATCGAAACCGGGGGCAACCGGTTCCCGGTAAGAGGAGAATGAAGCTTCTTTTTCCCAAACTTCGAAAAAATAATCAGGTAATACCCCAGTTGTGTAAGGACAGAAACTCCATACAACAAAACTAAAGTCTTGATTATTAAGCTACTATTATCTATGATTTCCAGTGCCGACATCTTCCGGTTAAGGCCTCAATATTAGAAATTTTTTATCTGCCCACAAACAGACTTATCATTATCCTGAACAAAAGGCTGGCAGTCTTCCTTAACCGACTGTAGGAAGTGTGCATTATTGCTGAAAAGAAATAAAGTGTAATATTACTATCTTTGCAGGATTCAAAAACATCTTCAGCCTTGAAATTCAGCCTTACACACAAAGATTCCGCTTCCAATGCCAGGGCCGGGGAAATTCAAACGGCACACGGGGTAATTCAGACCCCGGTTTTCATGCCCGTGGGAACCGCAGGAAGCGTTAAGGGGGTTCACCGAAGGGAAATTGCGGAAGATATCGGAGCGAAAATTATCCTGGGAAACACCTACCATCTTTACCTACGGCCCGGGATGGAGACCATAAGAGAGGCTGGCGGACTTCATTCCTTTACAGGATGGAAAGGGGCTATGCTCACCGACAGCGGGGGTTACCAGGTTTTTTCCCTGGCTGAAATGCGCAAGTTAAAGGAGGAAGGGGTGGAATTTCAATCCCATATCGACGGATCAAAGCATCAATTTACTCCGGAAAACGTGGTTGATATTCAAAGAGTTATCGGGTCAGACATCATGATGGCCCTCGATGAGTGCACTCCCTACCCCTGCGATCCGGATTATGCCCGAAAATCGATGGACCTTACCCACCGCTGGCTGGAAAGGGGGGTGAAGCGATACCGGGAGACCGGCGGACTTTATGGATATGAACAAATGTTTTTTCCCATAGTCCAGGGAAGTGTTTATCCCGACCTGAGAAAGCGTTCTGCCGAGGTAATTGCTGCCACCGGAATGCCGGGTAATGCGATTGGCGGACTCTCCGTTGGGGAGCCGGAGGAAGAGATGTACAAAATGACTGAAATTGTTACCGGCATACTACCGGCCGATTTACCCCGTTACCTAATGGGTGTGGGAACCCCGGTAAACCTGCTTGAGGCGGTTAGCAGAGGAATTGATATGTTCGACTGTGTTATGCCCACCCGGAACGGCAGAAACGGAATGCTTTTTACCAGCGAAGGCATTATCAATATCAAGAACAAAAAATGGGAAAGGGATTTTAGTCCGGTCGATAAGAATGGAATTACTTTTGTTGATAAAGATTATTCAAGAGCGTATCTTCGTCATCTCATTATCTCAAAAGAGATGCTCGGTGCACAGATCGCCAGTATTCATAATCTCGGCTTCTACCTCTGGCTTATGAGAGAGGCCAGAGAAAAGATCATAAGCGGAACATTCAGTACATGGAAAAATTCAATGCTAAAAAACCTGTCCAATCGCTTGTAAGATACACAGGATTGAAGATCCTGGATTTCTATATCATAAAGAAGTTCCTGGGCACTTTCTTCTTTTCCATTATCATTATTCTCTCCATTGCCGTGATCTTTGATTTCTCCGAGAAGATTGACGATTTTATCGAGAACGGGGCTCCCACCCGGGAGGTCATCTTTGATTATTACCTTAACTTCATACCTTACTTTGCTGTACTCTTTTCGTCTCTCTTTACCTTCATCTCCGTAATTTATTTCACTTCAAAGATGGCCTACGATACGGAAATTATCGCCATTCTGAGCAGCGGGGTAAGCTTTCGGCGCCTGTTATTACCATATATGGTTTCTGCCGTAATCATCGCTTTGTTTTCTTTCCTTCTCAGTAATTACGTGATCCCTGATGCCAACCGGGTGAAACTCGACTTTGAAGAGAAATATATCCATAGCCGACCGATTACCTTCAACCGGAAAAATATTCATCGTCAAATAGAACCTGGAGTGTTTATTTACATGGAAAGTTACAGCACCATGAGTCAGACAGGGTACAATTTTTCCATGGAAAAGTATGAAGAAGGGAAGCTAAGGTCCAAACTTCTGTCCGATCAGATCGCCTGGGATTCGACCAAAAATAAATGGGTAGTTCGCCGGTATTATATCAGGGATATTAATGGGCTGGAAGAATCCATAACCGAAGGAAACAGCATTGATACCTCCATTAATATGTACCCGGAGGATTTTTCACGCAGGCTTAATGTGGTGGAAACCATGAGTCTGGGCGAATTGAACGATTTTACTAATGTATCTCGAATGCAGGGAGAAACCAATGTTACGGCGTATCTGATAGAAAAATACAAGAGAACCGCATTCCCCTTCTCCACCTTCATCCTGGCTCTGATCGGAGTTTCCGTTTCCTCCCAGAAAGTAAGAGGGGGGATCGGGATGCAACTGGGAGTAGGGCTTATGATCAGTTTCAGCTACATCCTTTTTATGCAATTCTCTTCTCAATTCTCCATTGGAGGAATTATCCCTCCCTTCCTGGCGGTTTGGTTGCCCAATATTCTTTTTGCAGGGATAGCGGTAATCCTCTATAAAATGGCACCCAAATAGGAGCGCTTTCCGAAAACAACTTATATTTATCCGTTCGAAATAAGAGAGGCTAAAAAGCAAATTCGAAAAATCACCGATTTTTTTTATATAAATTCGCGCTTTGGTTTTTGCCTGAAAATCAGATGCCTGTAAAAATTATTAAAATATAATATGATTTTCATTCTTTGTTAAATTCGGTGGAATTACTAATGTTGTATTCCTTTAGTCGAAAAATTACAGAACTTGAACTCAATTTAAATACGTAAATATGGCAGCAAGTAAAAAGATTATGGAGCTGAAAAAGAGAAGGGAAATGGTGCTCCAGGGGGGTGGTGAAAAAGCCATCCAGAAGCAGGTTGCAATGGGTAAGCTCACTGCGAGGGAAAGAATCCTCTCCATAGTGGATAAGGGCTCTTTCAATGAATACGACCTGTTCGTTGAACATGACGCGAGAGATTTTGACATGGATAAGAAAATCCTGCATGGTGACGGGGTAATAATCGGGACGGGAACGGTTTACTCACGCCCGGTTTGCATTTTTGCCCAGGATTTTACTGTAGCAGGGGGATCTCTGGGTTTTATGCATGCCAGAAAGATTACCAAAATCATGGACCATTCCCTGAAGATGCGTATGCCCCTGATCGGGATCAATGATTCCGGGGGTGCCAGAATACAGGAAGGGGTCAATTCCCTTGCAGGTTATGGTGAGATCTTCTTCAGAAATACCCTGGCTTCGGGAGTAATTCCCCAAATATCAGTAATCCTGGGTCCTTGTGCTGGAGGTGCTGTGTACTCACCTGCGCTTACCGATTTTGTTTTTGTGGTGGATAAGATCTCGAAGATGTTCATCACCGGACCCGAAGTGATCAAAACCGTTCTCGGCGAAGAGATCACCATGGAAGAACTGGGTGGCGCCAGGGTTCATAGTGAGATAACCGGAAACGCCCATTTTTATTCCGAAAGTGAGATTGAATGCTTTGAACAGATCAAAAAGCTCCTCTATTTCCTTCCCTGGAGCAATACCGAACGTTCCACAAAAACAGAAGTACTTCCTCCGTTGAAGGAATACGACATAACCGGCATCGTGCCCGATGACCCTCGTCAGCCCTACGATGTAAGAAACGTGGTTAAATCCATTGTTGACAATTCCGAATTCCTGGAAGTTCAGGAACTCTGGGCTCAAAACATCGTGATCGGTTTCGGGAAAATGGCAGGAGAAACCGTGGGATTTGTTTGTAATCAGCCCCTGGTTCTTGCAGGTGTGCTTGATGTTGACTCTTCCGATAAAGCAGGACGTTTTATCCGCTTCTGCGATGCCTTCAATATTCCCATCGTAACACTTGTGGACCTTCCCGGCTACCTGCCAGGTGTTGATCAGGAACATGCAGGGGTGATCCGCCACGGAGCCAAAATACTCTATGCCTATTCCGAAGCAACGGTACCCAAAATCAGTGTGATCATCAGGAAGGCCTACGGAGGTGGTTATATAGCCATGAACTCAAGACACCTGAGAGCTGATTTCGTGTTTGCATGGCCTACGGCAGAAATTGCGGTAATGGGACCGGAAGGAGCAGCCAATATTATTTTCAGAAAGGAAATTTCCACTGCCGAGGATCCCGATAAAATGAGGGAGCAGAAAGTAAAGGAATACAAGGAAAAATTCGCAAATCCCTACGTAGCCGCTGCCAAAGGGTACATCGATTCCGTTATTGAACCGGGAGAAACACGCAGCCTTGTACTCCACGCCATTGAGGTTTCCTCAAGGAAAGACATTTCCATGCCAAGAAAGAAACATGGTATTCCACCCTTTTAGTCAATAAAAAACTATGAATAAAGAAGTTGAAAAAAAGCCATCCAAAAAGCTAACCGGTTTAAAGACTTTTGTGATAGGCAGTACCAAATACAGGACCTACCTTACTTCAAAATTTGAAAACCGAAAAAAATGGGAGATCAAAGATCCCAGAAAGATCATTGCATACATCCCTGGAACCATCCACAGTGTTTACTTAGAAAACGGTCAGGAAGTCAGAGAAGGAGACCCCCTCGTGATCCTTGAAGCAATGAAAATGAGAAATGTGGTAACGGTCCCGGCCGATGGAATTGTTAAAATGGTTAACGTGAAAACAGGAGATATCATCCCCAAAGGACACCTGATTGCAGAACTGGAATAAAATAATCTGAAAATTTTTCCGGAATTGCCTTTTAATATTTTGAAATAAATATAAAATGGTTAATTTTGCAGTCCTCTTTGAAAATATTCTTGTCAGTGGAAAAGTTTAACCAGAAAAACAGGGATCGGAACAAGATCGCTGATTATAGATAAATGAATAAATCATGAAAAGAACATTTCAACCTTCCAGAAGAAAACGGAAAAACAAGCACGGTTTCAGGGAAAGAATGGCAACTGCCAACGGAAGAAAAGTACTGGCTTCACGCAGGGCCAAAGGCAGGAAGAAGTTGACTGTTTCTGATGAAGCAAGACACAAAAAATAGTTTCATAATTACTTATTCAAAGGGCATTCTTTCAGGATGCCCTTTTTCATTTTATGCCGGTAAACTAGAGGAGACGTCAATTATTTCTTATCTTCACCCTTGCAACCATCCTGTAGTGTTATGTCCAGAAAAAACCGGCCCGGAAATCAAAAATCCACTCCTGAATCGCCAAGCCCGATCGCTATTCTGATCTATTCTGACAAAACTCCGGATACAGATTCCGGAGAAGCATTCGAGCTTCTTCTCCTTGATATCAACGGTAAAAATCCGGAAGAGAATAATTCCAAAATTCTCTCCTCGGAAGGAAGGTTACTTCCTTCCCTTGAAGGAGAGTATCAGGGATATCTTCTAATGCCCTCCGCGGCCCTGTCTGCCGGCTTCAATTTTTCCGAACTTACGAAGAGAATAGATGAGTTTCCCGGTCCCTCTCAATACAAGCGGGTCCTTTTTAAGGACCAGCCCTTTCATGGCTCGGGCATCGTTTTTCTGGGTAAGGAATTGTACCAGTATTTAAGTGGACTCCCGGCAGGAAACTCAAATAGTCCGGCGAACGATCTGGAATGGTATCTGGAAAGAATGAATATCAATCCCTCTTTCCTAACCCTCGAGCAGCGCTATGCAGGGCTCCCCGGGAAAGGGATCCGTAAGGCCTTTAGCTTCCATCCTCCAAAAATAAGAAGAAGCATCCACTGGAACGTGAATCTCTCCCTTAAGGAGTTCAAATCCACAAGCTCCTGGTCCTTCCGAAAAGAAAACCCCATCTTCCGGTTCGTATTTCTCATAACTGCTCTGGTCATCCTGCTCCTGATCCCGGCCATCAGCTTTAATGCAGCCATTAGCGGGGATGAGGAGAAACATCATATGCACGCCGAGAAAGTATATAACTATTTTAAATCCGGCGGTGAAGATACCCTGGCCCTTCATGATCCGCAGTATAAACTGAATTATTACGGACAGTCATTCGATCTTTTTGCTTATCTGTTCATTAAGGCTTTCAACATCGAAAAGGTCTACGAGACCCGACATATATTCAATGGCATCACCGGTGCGTTGGCGATTATCTTCACCGGACTTATGGTACGGTTGCTTGCAGGAAACTTCGGAGGTTTCCTTGCGATGCTCTTCCTGGCCTTTTCCCCCAGATTCCTGGGGCACGCGATGAATAATCCGCTGGATATGCCTTTTGCGATGGGATACATCTTTACCATATACCAGATATTCAGGTTTTTAAGGAAACTACCGGAGTTTTCCTTTAATCACGCCCTGTATATCGCCCTGGGTATCGCCTGGACCACTTCCATTCGAATTGGCGGACTGGTACTGATCCCTTATCTTCTGATGTTCAGCGGACTCTTTGTGATTTTTACATCCTGGCCCTGGCCTGCATTCTCAAAGCAATATCTGCGCTTCGCAGGAAAGGGTATGGTTTTTATTGCCGGGATTTCCATAGCCGGATTTTTTATCAGCCTTCTTCCCTGGCCCTATGCCCTGGAGGCCCCGCTAAAAAACCCATTTAAAGCTTTTGAAATGATGGCTGATATCAGCGTGGCCCTTAGGGTAATGTTCGAAGGTGAGGTCATTTGGTCGGATAATCTTCCCTGGTACTATCTTCCCAAAAATATCCTTATTACCGTACCCATAATTGTTTTGAGTCTGTTTGTATTCAATATTCTTATCAGCTGGGAAAAAAGAAAAGAGATACGCCCCCTCTGGATACTTCTATTGTACTTTACAGCCATATTTCCGGTAGCTTATGTAATTTACCGGGATTCAAATATATATGGTGGATGGAGGCATCTTTTATTCGTTTATCCCTCCATGGCTGCCCTCGCTGCAATTACGGCCAGCTGGCTTAAAAATCTCTCCGGAAAAATCATCATTCGTACAGTCATAATCGTGCTCATCCTTGCTGCCTTTGCCGGCCCCCTGGCCCATTCATTCAGAAACTACCCTCTTCAATACATATATTTCAATCAACTCGCCGGCGGTATTGATAAAGCCTATAAAAAATATGAAACGGACTATTACATGAACAGTCTCAAGCCTGCATCTGAATGGCTTATCGTAAATGAAATAAAAGATTCAGAAAACCGGGAAGAGAAATTACGGATAATCTCCAATGCCCCCCACCTGATCATGTCCTATTATTTCCGTGACCATGAGGAAGAAGTGACCCTGCCCTATACCCGGTATTATGATCGCGGACAACATGACTGGGATTATGCTGTTTTCTTCTGCAACTATATCGACCCCTTTCATATCCGGAATCGTATCTGGCCCCCCAAAAATACCATCCATGAAATAAAGGTTGATGATGTAGTTGTGGGGGCAGTGGTAAAAAGGGAAAACCGGAATGACTATCTGGGACATACCCTGATCGATGAAGCTCGCCGGAACAGCGACATGGAAACCTTTCAGCGGGGAATTGAACACCTCAGGGCCGCCATTGAATATGACCCCCATAACGAGGTTGCACATCTTGACCTCGCTACCGCTTATATTATCCTGAGGGACTTTGGAAATGCCAGAAAAGTACTGAATACCCTGCTGGAATTTTATCCACGCTACGATAAAGCCGTAAACCTTATTGGTTACTCCTACCTGAATGAGGGGCAAATGCAAAATAATGTTCAGCTGGTTGACAGAGCCATTCTATATTTTAATGAAACCCTCGGAATCAACTATAAATTTGTTCAGGCTTATCACTACCTCGGACTTTCCTATATGCTTAAGGAAAAAAACGATATGGCTCTCCAGCAATTGAATAAGGCCCTGGAATACAATGCCGGATACAAACCTGCTTATTACCTCATTGCAGATATTTTTCGCCAAAACGGAGACGAAGAAAGAGCACGGCAAATTATTGAGTACGCAAATAGCTTCTAAATTGCATGCTTAATCAATTTTCTTATTTTTGCAAGCTAAATCTAAAACTATGAAAATAGCGGTTATTGGAGCGGGGCCTGCCGGCATTACCGCCGCATACGAACTATCTAAATCTATCAAAACGGGTGAAGTTGAAAAACTTGACGTTTTTGAAATATCAGGGTCCATAGGAGGAATGGCCAAATCCTTTAAACTCTGGAACCAGACGGTGGATCTTGGTCCTCACCGCTTTTTCAGCATGGATATAAGGGTAAACCAGCTGTGGCTTGAAGTCATAGGAGATGAATACGATATTGTAAATCGTCAGACCCGTATTTTTTATAAAAACCGGTTCTTTGATTACCCGTTAAAACCTTCCAATGCTCTGAAAGGACTCGGTATTTTTGAAGCAACCCGCTGTGTGGTAAGCTATATGATCCAAAGAGTTTTTCCCGTGAAGGATACCGGTACCTTTGAATCCTGGGTTACCCGGAGATTCGGCAAAAGGCTTTATCAAATCTTCTTTAAAACCTACAGTGAGAAATTATGGGGGATCCGATGTGATCAGCTCGATTCTGATTTTGCCTCGCAGAGAATCAAAAAACTTTCCCTATTTGGGGCCATAAAAAATGCCCTTCTGAAAGGTAAAAACAATGAGCATAAAACCCTGGTAGACCAGTTTGCCTACCCCATAAACGGAACTGGTTCAGTATATCAGAAAATGGCAGACAAGGTAAAGGAAAACGGGGGAAACATATACCTCGAAAAGGGAGTGGAAAAAGTAGTGACCTCGGGAAGGATTGTCAAAGGTCTTGAGCTTACTTCGGGTGAATACAAAGAATACGACCATATTATTTCATCCATGCCCATATCACTCCTGGTTGGCCGCATGGCGGAAACACCTTACCCCGTTAAGGAAAGTGCCAACGCCCTTAAATTCAGAAATACGGTTCTTGTTTACCTGAAAGTTAACAAAACAGACTTGTTTAATGATCAGTGGCTCTATATTCACTCGGCCGAACTGAAAACCGGTAGAATAACCAATTTCCGGAACTGGCTTCCGGAGCTTTACGGGGAAGAAAAATCATCCATCCTCTGCATGGAATACTGGTGTAATTTTGAGGATCCTGAATGGAGCTACGAAGATGAAAAGTTTGTTCGACTCGCCCGAGAAGAAATCCAAAAAACCGGCCTCCTTCAAAACGGGGAAGTGGAAGAAGGTCAGGTTGTCAGAATCCCCAGATGCTACCCTGTTTATTTTAAGGGATATAAAGACCAACTTAAATCTGTGGAATCCTTTCTCAGAAGTGTTCAGAATCTTCAGGCCATAGGAAGGTACGGTGCCTATAAATATAACAATCAGGACCACAGCATATTTATGGGGATCATGGCCGCAGAAAATGTGCTTAATGCTGCCGATCATGACCTCTGGAATATTAATACCGACTACGAAGTTTACCAGGAATCAAGCATCATTACCAAAACCGGACTTGTAAAAACCCAGGGGTGATGGAAATTCAGGATGTCATTTCAAGCCTTAGCGGAGTTCAGAAAAGGATAGCCGGAAAGATTCTCCATCAGGAAAGAATATCTCCGGAGGAGGGAATCCTGCTTTTCCGGGAATTTGACCTTTCCCTGCTGGGGATGCTTGCCAATCATCTTAACCGAAAAATGAACGGGAACCTCGTCTATTTCAATCGTAACATACATCTTGAACCCACCAACATCTGCATTCACAGTTGCCGTTTCTGTTCCTACTCCCGAAAACTAAACCAGGAAGGAGCCTGGGAAATGAGCTTGGAAGAAATACGCCTGGAAATAGAAAAAACCCTTGACTCAGGAATTACAGAGGTTCATATAGTCGGCGGAGTAGACCCACAGCGAAATGCAGAGTATTATGCCGGACTGCTTCAACTGGTTCGGGAAACCAATCCGAAACTGCATATCAAAGCCTTTACCGCAGCAGAAATTGATCATATGGGGCTAAAGGCCGGAAAAGATATTGGGGATACCCTGCAACTTTTGAGTAAAGCCGGACTTGATTCCATCCCTGGAGGTGGTGCAGAGATATTTGATGAAACCATACGTAAAGAGATATGTCCCGATAAAAGCAGTTCCGAAAGGTGGCTTACCATACATGAGACTGCGCATAATCTCGGAATTCCCTCTAATGCCACCATGCTTTACGGACATATCGAAAAACATGAACACCGGATTGACCACCTGCGCCGTTTGAGGGAATTACAGGACAGAACCCTGGGCTTCAATGCTTTTATACCCTTGAAATACAGGAACAGAAACAATGAACTATCGGATATCGGGGAAGTGAGTTATTTGGAGGACCTGAAAACCTTTGCCATCAGCAGGATCTTCCTCGATAATATCCCACACATCAAAGTATACTGGCCCATGATTGGGAAAGACCTCGCCAGGCTCATCCTTTCCTTCGGAGCAGACGATCTGGACGGAACCATCGAAGATACAACGCGGATCTATTCCATGGCCGGAGCGGAAGAACAATCCCCGGCTATGACCGTCGACGAAATCATCCGGATCATTAAAGATCTTGGCAGGAAACCGGTAGAAAGAGACAGCGTTTATAATATACTCAGGGAATATTAAAACCAGGGAAAACCCCGTTCTTAATCTGCATTTAATTATATTTGTCCAACCTTAAGGCATTAATTATGGACGTCCTCAAATTTTTGATCAGCAGGCAAATGCTGAAGTACTACCTGATTGCGGCCATTGCTATTGTAATTTTGGTATCCGGAACCTTTATCTGGTTAAAAATCTATACCCGCCACGGGCAAAGAATCAGTGTTCCCGATCTATCCGGACTTACTGAAGAGGAGGCAAAAACCATTATAGACGTAAAGGATCTGCGCTACGAAATCATAGATTCAATCTTTTACAGGGAACTGCCCCGAGGTACGGTTGCCAGACAAAATCCGGAACCCGGGTCAAAAGTGAAGCAAAACAGACGTATTTATCTGACCATGAATGCCGTTAACCCTGAAAAGGTATCCATGCCAAGGGTAACCGGTGTTTCTCTGCGTCAGTCACGGGCTATCCTTGAAAATTACGGATTGATCCTGGGGAAAATATCCTATAAACCGGATATTGCGGTTAATGTTGTTCTCGAACAGAAATTCAATGACAGCCTTGCCGAACCCGGAATGCTGATTCCCAAAGGGTCGGAGATCGACCTGGTTTTGGGTAACGGATTGAGTAATGAAACCACCCGGGTACCGAATCTGACAGGATTTAACCTCTTTTTAGCCAAGAAATTTCTCGCCGACCGATACCTTAACATTGGTGCGGTGATCTACGATAAAACCATTCTAAATGAAGAAGACTCCGTATCTGCCGTGATATGGAGACAGAAACCTTCCTTTGAGGACGGAAACGAAATGCAGCTGGGAGCCAATGTGGATATCTGGCTCACGGTCGACTCCACCAAGGTGCCTGTTCCCGATTCACTTCTGTTGAATGAGGATGAAAAATTTATGGAGGAATTTTTTGATGAGGAAGATTCCGGACTCTAATCCAAACCGGATCGTAATTCCCGATTTTTAAGGTATACCCTTGTTAAAGAAAATAAAAAAGCATAATTGACGTTCGGATTGTATGAAAAAAAGCTTTCTGCTCATATCCTTGTTTTCAATTTCCTTTGCTTCCCTGATTGCCCAGGAAATCCTCATCCCCTTATCCGGAAATACGGTCGCAGCTGAGTTTTATCAAAACCTTAGTGCTTCAAAAAAGGCAGGCACTTCCGATACACTTGAACTCCCTTTTATTGATGACTTCTCCGATAGTTTCGTGGAGCCCGATCCTGCCCGGTGGACAGACAAGAGAGCTTATATCAATAACCAATACTCCGAATCTCAAATTACTGCCGGCGTAGCTACCATGGATGCAGTCGACTTTAACGGAAGTCATTACCCCAAAGCCGGAAGTAACCCCTATGAAGCCGATTTCCTTACTTCTAAACCCCTCAATCTTGATTACGATCCCGGTAGTAATATTTTCTTGAGCTTCTATTATCAGGCCGGCGGTTTAGGTGAAATACCGGAAACCAACGACTCCCTCTGCCTGGATTTTAAAGACGGAAACACGGGTGAATGGGTAAGGGTCTGGAAAACACCTGGAACATCCTCACGGGAATTTAAATACGTCATCCTTCCCCTATACGATCCTGCCTACTTGTTCAAGGGTTTTCAATTCAGATTCATGAACTATGCAAGTCAGTCCAGAAACAATGATTATCCCGACAAGCAGGCTAATGTTGACCACTGGAATATAGATTATGTGGAACTGGACCGGGGAAGAAATGGCAACGATACCCTTCACCGGGATGTGAGTTTCGTCCACCCACTCTCTACCCTGCTTAAGGATTACACATCCATCCCCTGGACCCACCTTGAACAGGCTTATTTCACCCAGAGGGCACCCTTTCTCACCACAAGTATTGCCAATCTCGATAGTATCACACGGAATGTGACCAAGTCCCTGAGAATTACAGACCGTTTAACCGGGTTTACTTACAATACCACTCCCACAGCCAACGATATGGCAAGCGGGGAAACTCAGCCATTCAATTTTGAATTTGATTATCCTTTCGAATTTGGAGAGAACGATTCGGCAGTTTTTGACATCAGTACGCTTCTGCGTACAGATGCTTTCGATTATAAACCCAACGATACCCTAACTTACACCCAGGTCTTCAGCAACTACTACAGCTATGATGATGGAAATGCCGAAGCGGGTTACGGGCTTCGCGGTCAGGGTACACAAAATGCCTCGGTAGCAGTCAGGTTCAATGCATTTAGGGAGGACAGCCTCAGAGCAGTGAAAATGCATTTCAATCAACTCAAAGACAGCCTGAACCTAAATTATTTCTTCTACCTGAGAGTTTGGGATGATAACAACGGAAAGCCCGGAAACATTATTTACAGTAAAACGGGTGAAAGGCCCTTCTACGCAGGTTCACTCAATGGCTTTGTAAGCTATTCCCTCGAAGAACCGGTAAAAGTGGAAGGACCATTTTATGTGGGGTATACCAAGACCGTCGCTCTTCTTTCCAATATTGGTATTGACCTTAATAAACCCAATCAATCCAATAATTTCTATAATCTGGGTCAGGGCTGGGTTAATTCAAGCATTCCCGGAGCCCTGATGATCAGACCGGTTCTCAGCATGGATCCCCTCTTCACTTCCGGGGGAAAGGAAATAAGTGCGTCCATGAACATACGCATTTTTCCAAATCCTGCCTCAGATTATCTGAGCATTGAGACGGGTGAACAGGACCCATACGATCTTAATGGGAAAATCTATGATTTAACGGGCCGTCTGGTTCTGGAAATAAGCGGTGAGGAATTTGGAAGTGTAAATATCTCAGGGATCCAGGGAGGAGTCTATCTTGTCAGAATAGAAAACAGACTCACTCAACAGACCAGTACCCAAAAACTGATCATTAAAAGATAATTACCCATCCCGCTCATGCAGGAAGATAACCATGATAATCAGGAGTTATACGAACATTACCGCTTTGTTGCCGATCCGGGCCAAAGCCTGCTAAGAGTAGATAAATTCCTGGTTAACAAACTTGAAAATACCTCCCGCTCAAGAATACAGGCTGCTCTAAATGCCGGCAATATCCTGGTTAATGAAGACCCTGTTAAACCCAACTATAAGGTAAAACCCGCGGATATTATTTCCGTGGTTCTTCCTCAACCCCCGCGGGAAATCGAGCTTATCCCCGAGAATATTCCCCTCGATGTGTTTTATGAAGATGATGATCTGCTTATTGTAAATAAAAAAGCAGGAATGGTAGTGCATCCCGGATACGGAAATTATACCGGAACCCTGGTAAATGCGCTTATGCACCATCTCAGAAATGAGCCCCTTTTTAAATCAGGGAATGAGCGCCCCGGACTTGTCCACCGAATTGATAAGGATACCACCGGACTCCTGGTCATTGCCAAGAACGAATTCGCCATGAACAGGCTGGCCAAGCAGTTTTTCGAGAAAACATCCAAACGTACTTACCAGGCCATTGTCTGGGGCAATTTGGAAGAAGAAGAAGGAACCATTACCGGAAATATCGGAAGAAATCCCAAGGACCGTAAAAAAATGTTTGTCTTTGAAGATGAAAGTGAAGGAAAACCTGCCATAACCCATTACCGGGTTCTGGAAAGATACACCTACGTAAACCTGGTGGAATGCAGACTGGAAACCGGAAGAACACACCAGATCCGGGTGCATTTTCAATACATCAACCATCCCCTGTTCAACGATCCTGAATATGGGGGTGACAAAATTCTCCGGGGAACCACTTTCACCAAATACAGACAATTTATCAATAATTGCTTTAGCATACTTCCCCGACAGGCCCTCCATGCCAAATCCCTGGGCATTATCCACCCTGTTACCGGAAAGGACTTATTTTTTGATTCTGAACTTCCGGACGATATGAAGGAAGTTATTGAGAAATGGAAAAGATATACATCCGGACAGGAAGCGGAAGGGTAATCCGAATATTTTATAATTTTAGAGTCTCAAATAAATGCTACCCAGGTGAAAAAAAACATCGCTGTTCTTTTTGGAGGAGATTCCTCGGAATACGCAGTTTCTGAAAGAAGTGCAGGAGAGATCTTTTCTGCTGTGGATAAGGAAATGTATAATCCCTTTCTTATCCGGGTGAGGAAAAACCAATGGTTCTGCCTGAAAGACAATCATGAGTTTCCGGTAAATCTGAATGACTTCAGCATTAACAAGGGAAAGACCCGGTTCGATTTTGCTTTTATCATAATTCATGGTACCCCCGGCGAGGATGGAAAATTGCAGGCCTATCTCGACATGATGAAGGTACCCTATAACACACCCGATGTGCTGGCCTCTGCCCTTACCTTCAATAAAATGGCATGTAAGCTCTACCTGAAAAACTTTGATGTGCTTACTCCCGAAGCGGTGATATACCGGAAGGACCACCCACTGGAAGCTGAATCTATCCTGGAAAAAACCGGCCTTCCCTGCTTTGTTAAGCCCAACAACGGTGGATCCAGTTTTGGTACAAGCAAAGTGAATCGTACCGAAGAACTGGAAAAGGCCATTAAGGATGCACTCAAAGAGGACAATGAGGTAATCATTGAATCCTTTGTCAAAGGAACTGAGCTTACCTGCGGAGTCCTGAAAACTTCCGGAAAAGAGCTCATCCTTCCTGTAACTGAAATCGTATCCAAAAATGAGTTCTTTGATTATGAGGCCAAGTATACCGTGGGGATGGCCGACGAAATTGTGCCGGCCAGAGTGGAAAGAGAATTGCAGGATAAGGTGCAGAAATTATCCGGCGATATTTATGATCATCTGAATTGCAAAGGTCTTGTCAGAGTGGACTTCATAGCCAGGGGCAACCAGGTCTATTTCCTGGAAATAAATACCGTACCGGGTATGAGCCCGGAGAGCATCGTGCCTAAAGAATTGAGAGCAGAGGGAATTACCCTGAAAGAAGTGGTTTCTATGATTATTGCAGATGGATTGAAAGAAAATTAAACTTTTTCAATTTCAAGCATAATATCGTCCTTCATGACGGAATCATTCTGCCGGATGTTGATCTTTTTAATTTTCCCGCTTACACTGGAAAGAATCTCATTTTGCATCTTCATGGCTTCAAGTATAACCAGAGGCTCCCCTTCCTTGATATCGGTATTTTCTTCAACCATAACATCCAGGATCTTACCCGGCATGGGGGCCATGATTGATTCAATCCTGGATACCGTACTATTCTTATCAAGCGCCTTTCTGCGCTTAAAGGAAATCGGGGTCTCAACCGTGAAATTATACCAGACCCCATTGATCATTATGGTGTAGCGGTTCTGGTTCCTTTCGAGGATATCCACCTGATACTTCTTATTCTTGTAAACAAGGTAGCTGAATCCGCTGGTATCTTCCACCATGTCCAGATCAATTCGCTTTCCTTTGACCTTTATCCTGTCGCCCAAAGGGTTAACCACTTCGAATTTTTTGTTCTTTGGAGTGCAGGCAATAAACTTCTCCTTTTGTCTTTTTCCGTTCTGATTTTCCATAACCGATATAATTATAATGATCTCAGACGCTTCTTGAGTAACCAGGGGGTAATATTCTTTCCCTTCTCGTAATCGATGGACCTTTTCTCCTCACTTTCAATCTCCCTGGCATGAGAATAAGTGGCAAAATAAGCAGCCAGCATTTCTTCGACAGGGTCTTCATTATAATGGATCTTCATTTCCCGTGTGAGAAAAGAAGTATCGTAGTTACCTTTCCTGAAATTCTTGTTGGCAAGGACGGCTTTGCAAAAGGGAATGGTCGTTTTTAGTCCTTTTACCCAGAATTTGTTAAGAGCGTTTCTTGAATAGGTGATCGCTTTCTCCCGGGTTTCCCCATGTACAATCAGCTTGGCAATCATGGAATCAAAATAGGGCGTGATCACCGATCCTTCCACAACTCCGCTGTCGATCCGGATGTTCTTGCTCCTGGGATAAGCAATCTTTTCTATACTTCCTAGACTTGGTGAAAAACCGGCCTGAACATCTTCTGCATTAATCCTGTATTCGATGGCCCATCCCTTAATTTCAACCTCCTCCTGTTTTAGCGGTAATTGCTCTCCCTGGGCAACCCTGATTTGCAACTCCACCAAATCAAGTCCGGTGACCATCTCTGTTACCGGATGTTCCACCTGGATTCTGGTATTCATTTCCATGAAATAGAAATTCGATTCATCATCGAGCAGAAATTCAACCGTCCCCGCACTGTAATAATCCACGGACCGGGCAATGTTGATGGCTGCCTTACCCATTTTCTCCCTTAGCTCCTCGTTCAGAGCCACGGAAGGTGATTCTTCCAGTAGTTTTTGATGTTTACGCTGTACGGAACACTCCCTTTCCCCCAGGTGAATTATATTTCCATGCTTATCTCCAAAAATCTGAAACTCGATATGCCTGGGGTTTCTAACATACTTTTCCACAAAAACAGAAGGGTCATTAAATGCCTTACCAGCCTCAGAGCTGGCCAAACGGAAATTCTTCTCAATATCCTTTTCCCTTTCAACTACCCGCATTCCCCTTCCACCTCCTCCGGAGGCAGCTTTCAATATAACCGGAAAACCAATCTTTCCTGCCACTTCTTTGGCTTCTGCAGGAGATTTCAGGTTTCCAAGACTTCCCTCTAGAAGAGGAACATTGTATTTTCTGGCAAGCTGCTTGGCTATCGTCTTGTTTCCCATCTTGTATATGGCATCGTGAGAGGGGCCAATAAAGACTATGCCCTCTTCCTCACAGCGCTTGGCAAAATAAGGACTCTCTGCAAGGAAACCATAGCCCGGGTGAATGGACTCAATTTTGTTCTCCTTTGCAGCATTGATAATGGCATCAATATTTAAAAACTCCGGCAGATCGTCGAGCAATTCCGTAAAATCGATGATTTGGTCGGCCTCACTCAGGTAATGGGCATAGGGTTCCTTGGCCGTCTTAATGGCCCAGGTCTCAATCCCCATTCTCTTTGCGGTGGTTAGTACACGGACAGCAATTTCTCCCCTGTTGGCGACAAGTAAGCTTTTTATCTTCATTTTAATGATTTACAGTGGAATATTTCCATGTTTCCTCGAAGGAAAATTAACATGCTTATTCTCAAGAGCTTCAAATGCCGAGATTAGCTTAATCCTGGTTTCGGCAGGATCGATTACCTCGTCAATGTATCCTTTCTCATCGGCTACATACGGATTGGCAATCTCACTCCTGTACTTCATGGCAAGCTCTTTTCTGAGTTTTTCCGGATCTTCAGCTTCCAAGAGATCTTTTTTATAGAGAATGGCAACAGCACCTTCAGGACCCATCACTGCAATCTCGGCAGTAGGCCATGCAAAATTAAAATCTCCTCCCAGGTTCTTGCTGTTCATAACGCAGTAAGCACCCCCGTATGATTTTCGAAGGATCACCGTGATCCTGGGTACCGTGGCATCGGCATAAGCATACAAAAGCTTGGCCCCGTGCCTTATAATTCCACTATGTTCCTGATCAATACCCGGAAGAAATCCCGGTACATCCTCCAGTGTCAGAATAGGTATATTGAATGAATCACAAAAACGAATAAACCGGGCTCCTTTCATGGAAGAGTTTATGTCCAGCGTTCCGGCCAGAACTTTTGGCTGATTGGCAACAATTCCTAAGGGCTTACCATCCAGTCGGGCGAATCCAACCACAATATTTTGGGCAAAATTCTCGGCAATCTCAAAAAAACTGTTTTGATCAGCAATATACCGGATCACCTCCTTAACATCATAGGGTTTATTTGCATCGTCCGGTACAATGTCCCTGAGTTTCTCTACATAGTTTTTCGAAGGATCATCCATATGACATTCGGAAACCGGCGGATTATCAAGATTGTTGGATGGAAGGTAAGAAAGGAGCTTCTTAACACCAAAAAGTGTGTTTTCTTCGTCTTCATAGATCATATGGGCAACCCCGCTTTTCTTGGCATGGATCTGTGCACCCCCGAGATCTTCAAAACTTACCTCCTCATTTAGTACCTCCTTAACCACATTTGGCCCCGTTACAAACATATAACTGGTCTTATTGGTCATAAATATAAAATCGGTGATGGAGGGAGAATATACCGCACCTCCTGCGGCAGGGCCCATAATAACCGAAATTTGCGGGATAACACCAGAAGCCTGCACATTTCTGTAAAAAATGGAGGCGTAGCCGGCAAGACTGGCAACCCCTTCCTGGATTCTCGCTCCCCCGGAATCAATAAGCCCGATAATCGGTGCTCCCATTTTTAAGGCCATATCCTGGATCTTGGCTATCTTCTTGGAATGGATCTGTCCCAAAGACCCGCCCATTACATTAAAGTCCTGAGCATAAGCAAATGTTAACCTTCCGGCAATCTTCCCATGACCAATGATCACACCATCACCGTAGGCCGACTGCATCTTCCCAAAACCCGATTCCCCGCGTGTAGGCGAAGTAAATGCATCGATTTCTTCAAAGCTGTTCTCGTCAAAGAGGATGGCTAATCTTTCCCTGGCAGTAAGTTTCCCCCTTGAATGCTGCTTTTCTATAGCCTGTCCTGCATACTGCTTTTCAAACTGGCGTTTGCGTTCGAGAAATTTGGAGAAATTTCTTCCGTTTACATCCATAAGGATTCTCGTTTCAATTGACTTCTAAAGACAAATTAGTCCTTTATTTTTCAGGTCACAAATATAAAACTTGTTTTAACAACAGAAAAACATGACAAAAGTCAAGCTTATGACCCCTCACAAATGTAACAAAATAATTACTTTTTAGAATTTTAATCCCATAAATATGACCCTAAAAAGAGTATCATTCTGAATAACTGACTATTAGACTCAGCGTATTTCTCGACCAATTCTTTTACCCCTTTAATATCAATGACTTAGGGTAAAAAAAACCGCCGCACTCAGCGTGCAGCGGTCTTGAGAACCGTTGGAACTCCTTCGGATCCAACAAACAAACCCCGAAAATATTCAACCATTTCTGGTCGAGAGAAACAAAAAATTATCACATATTATATCCGTACTCTCCTTCTTTACTCCCTCCTTATCTTCATAAGAACTCAGCCGGAGCCTTCCTTCAACAAAGAGAGGATCTCCCTTTTTAACATAATCCCGGATAACCTCAGCCCGCTTGTTAAAAGCAATAATTCTGTGCCATTCGGTCGTCTTTACCTCTTTTCCTTCCGAATCCTTGTAGTAATCATTGGTCGCCATAGAGAATGTAACCATCCCTTTACTGTTGCCATTTTCATGAAACCTCGGGGTATCTCCAACATTACCCACAAGGGTCACCTTGTTTAGTCCATACTTCATTTTAAATTGTTTTTAAATTTTACGGTAGACAGAGCTGCTGATGATTTCCTGGGACATTATGATGGAATGAGCTTTTACCTTTAATGGAAAAAAGAGAGAAATCTCGGTCCCTGAAAATGAAAAAAATGCAAATAAAAAAGTGTAGCTGATGTAAAAGATTGATTACCTGGATATTGAAGATAAAGATTTCCTCAACTCCTGAATGTTTTTCGCATAAAAATGACTTTCACCTTCCAGTTTACCGGAAAGCTCCCTTGCCTTTTCAGCATCCTTCAGCATAAGATAGGTAAGCAAAAGGTACCATTCAGCATGCTCCTGCAGGTAGTATGAATCGCCTTCCAGAAATCTTTCCAGATCCGAACAGGCTGAATTGTAATCCCCCAATTCAAGAGAAGATAATCCGCGGTAGAATAAAGCATATGGATCTGTCTCCCCCGTATTGAGAATGTATGAATTAAGCCGGGTAAGGGCGGACCGGTAATTTCCTTTCAGGTATTCATTCACCCCCTGAAAAAGTTCCACTTTATCGAACGCACCAGAAGTGGACCGGCTGGTAATGTTCTGATCAAAGGGCTTATAATAATTTCTGAACAATTCTTCGCCCGAGACAGGTTCTTGTTCAGAAAATAAGAAAAACATTGCGAGAAAAATCAGAACAGCCGAAACCAAAGAACCCGATATCCAAAGCTGCCTCTTTCTTTTCCTGGTGCTTTCTTTTTTCTTCTGGTATTTCAGATAAACTCCAGATAGTTTTTTTCGGAAATGATCCTCATCCTTTTCCGCAATATTCCTGGCGATAAATCGCTGAAAATCCATTTCCGCCAGCAATTCAGGATTGCTAAGCAATTCCTCCTCCAGGGATTGCTTTTCCTCATCACTTAACTCCCTGTTAAGGTATTTATTTATACGACTTCTATGATCCATTTACCAATTCTTTAAAAAGCCTGCTGCTCCTTACTTTCTCGATTAGCCTGCTCTTACAGTGTGATTGACGGTTACGGGTATATTGATCCGACGAGAAACCTAACTCACGGGTGGTGACAGAAACGGGGATTTCCTGGATGTAGTGGGATATTAACTGTTTACACTGAGGACTCAACTGCTGAAAGTACCTCAGCACCAGTTTCCTCCTTTCCATTTCCGTGATCTGGGAAGTAATTTCCGGTTCATCAGATAATTCTTCTGCCGAAATAAATGCCGCATAACGGCTATTATGCCTGGTTTTTCGCAATTCTTTAAGCCAGAGATGCTTCGAAATGGAATACAACATGGCTCCGAAAGAAACCGACGGATTCAACTTACGATTTTGTATCAGATTGTAAATGACCACCAGTCCATCCTGAAAAACATCCAGGGAATCTTCCTGATTTCCACTATTTCTTATTATATGGTCCTTTACAGCAGGATAATGTTTCTCATATACATAGAGAAGGATGGTGTCATCCTTGTCCCTGATCCCATCAATTATGTCATTGCTGCTATACTTTTCCTCGCGGCTCATGGGTTTTAAAAGTAAACTTATTATTTATATTTTCAAACCCACCTGCCCTGGAATAAATCCTTAGACCGGTTCCCTGGTCTTATAGGATTCAAGAGGTTCGCAGGTACACATAAGGTTGCGGTCCCCATAAGCATCGTCGACCCTTGCCACCGAGGGCCAGAATTTATTCTCCCGTATCCAGTCGGCCGGATAGGCTGCCTTCTGCCGTGAATAAGAATGGTTCCATTCATCAGAAGTGCATTCAAGTGCGGTATGAGGAGCGTTCTTAAGTACATTATCCCCTGCCGTTCCCCCACCCTTGCTTTTCACCTCCATGGTTTCTTCATAAATTGAGATCATGGCCCTGATGAAACGATCCAGCTCAGGGAGGGATTCACTTTCGGTGGGCTCGATCATGAGAGTACCGTGCACGGGAAAGGAAAGCGTGGGCGCATGGAATCCGTAATCGATCAGACGCTTTGCAATATCGGCCTCGGATATCCCTGCCTCCTGACGGAAATTCCGGCACTCCAGGATCATTTCATGGGCGACCCTTCCCTTTTTACCCACATACAGGATCTTATAATAATCTTCCAGGGACCTGGCAAGATAATTGGCATTCAGAATGGCAATCCGGGTCGCCATGGTAAGTCCGTCGCCGCCAAGCATTTTAATATACGAATGGGAAATGGTCAGAATACTTGCGCTGCCAAAAGGTGAGGCCGAGATGGTACCCAGACTCCTGTTGCCGCCGGTGGGTACAAGAGGATGGCCCGGAAGAAATTCAACCAGATGTGAGGCTACGCCAATAGGCCCTACCCCGGGTCCTCCTCCCCCATGCGGAATGGCAAAGGTCTTATGGAGATTCAGATGACATACATCGGCTCCTATCAGGGCCGGGTTGGTAAGTCCTACCTGCGCATTCATATTGGCCCCATCCATGTAAACCTGTCCACCGTTATCGTGGATCACCTCTATCATCTCCCGGATCTCTTCCTCGAAAACTCCGTGGGTGGAAGGATACGTGACCATGAATCCGGCAAGATTTTCCGAATACTTTTCTGCTAGCGTTTTAAGGCACTCAAGGTGGATATTTCCACGTTCGTCGCAATCCACTACTACCACATCCATACCTGCCATAACGGCACTGGCAGGATTGGTGCCGTGAGCCGATGCAGGAATCAGGATGATCTTCCTGTGCCCCTCTCCACGGCTCTCGTGATAAGCGCGGATTACCATCAGTCCTGTATATTCCCCGGTCGCCCCTGAGTTGGGCTGGAAACTGATCTCTTCGAAACCGGTGATTTTTTCAAGATCCGATGCAAGCTCATGGAAAAGTTGCTGGTAACCCTCAGTCTGATCCAGGGGAACAAATGGATGAATATCCGAAAATTCGGGCCATAGGAAGGCGAACAATTCAGAAGCCGCATTGAGTTTCATCGTACAGGAACCCAGTGATATCATGCTGTGCGTAAGAGAAAAATCACGCCTTTCCAACATTTTGGCATACCTCATCAGGTCGGTCTCACTCCGGTAAAGCCTGAAAACCTCCTCGGTCATGAAATCAGACTCTCGCCTGATCCCG
>CAZNFR010000021.1:0-47657 GCA_964572225.1 uncultured Bacteroidaceae bacterium | reverse complement strand
AAGTGGCACGCGAGCTGGGTTCAGAACGTCGTGAGACAGTTCGGTCCCTATCTGTCGTGGGCGTTGGAGATTTGAGAGGACCTGACACTAGTACGAGAGGACCGTGTTGGACAGACCTCTAGTGTACCTGTTGTGGCGCCAGCTGCATCGCAGGGTAGCTACGTCTGGAAGAGATAAGCGCTGAAAGCATCTAAGCGCGAAGCTCCCCTCAAGATGAGATCTCCCTTAAGGGCCGTCCAAGACTAGGACGTCGATAGGCTGCAGGTATAAAGGTGGTAACATCAAAGCCGAGCAGTACTAATTGCCCGTGAGCTTTTTTCAAACTCAAATTAAAAAACTAATTTCTTCCTTCATGTCTAAATTATAATGAATGTATCAAGCATTCAACGACTTTAGGTGACTATTGCAATGGGGAACCACCTCTTACCATTCCGAACAGAGAAGTTAAGCCCATTAGCGCCGATGGTACTGCATTCGTGGGAGAGTAGGTCGTCGCCAACCTTTAACCGAGCCCCGGGCAATTTTGTCCGGGGCTTTTTTATATCTTTATCCCCATGTTCCGTTTCTGCCTTATATTCCCACTTCTGTTCCTGGTAATCCCCGTTACGTTGGCCCAGGAAAACCCAGATACCTCCGTCGTTGTTTCAGCCTATACCATCAATCCACATACACTGCTCCCCCAGGATGCAGACATAGACACCTCCTACCTTCCGGTAAAAGAATATAATCCCGTTTTCTATAAAGCCTTCTCATCCACCTTCCTGGGTAATGCCGGACTCCAGGCCCAAACCAATTTTTTCAACGAAAGAAATTATAATAAGGATTTTCTATTCGCAATCCCATACGAACTCTACGTTTATACCCCCTACAATACCCCTCATTTTAATACCCGGAAACCCTTTACCATGCTGAAGTACCTGTCTTCCGGATCCCGTGAAAACAGCGAACAGGTACTGAAAGCATTGCATACACAAAATATTAGTCCAAATGCGAACATCGGTATATTATATGACCTTATCGCTTCCAGAGGGATCTACCTGAATCAAAACACAGGCTACAACCGGTTGAATCTTTTTGGTAGCTATAATAAGAATAATTACAGCTTCTATATTTCTGCCCATCTAAATAATATCAGGGCTCAGGAAAACGGTGGAATTGAAAATATTGATGAGTTCGTGAATAAACAGGCCAGTGAACTGAATTACAGCGTACTACTTGATGATGCAGATTCCAGATCCAAAAATTTAAACGTCTTTTTTACCCACGGACTCAAAATGTCTGCCCTAACCAAAGACAGTGCAACGGCCGAAAAGCTGGAAAAATTTCTAATCCAACACCGGTTTAATTATAAACGCAACGTCAGAGCCTACCGGCACGATCTGGGAAGTGCTGACACAATTACACTATATCAGAATTACTATTACCGTATAAATGAAGCATACGATTCAGCTTTCTATCATAATCTCTCCAACCGCTTCGACCTTAGCTTCAAATTAGCTAAAGAATCACAGGAACTCAGAGTATACGCAGAACATGAATTTAAATCATTCCAATACCTGATGCCAGTAAACGTCAGTTATAATCTGGATACCGTAACCATCGATACCGTAATCGCAGATAATGCAGGTAATAAATTCAACGATATCTCGGTGGGCGGACAATTTCTGGGGAACATCAGTAACTGGGAATACCTTGCAAGAGCCAGGTTCTATCTAACCGGCTACCGGCAGACAGACCTGATTCTGGATGGCGAATTTAGCCGGTTTTTCACAAACAGAACCCGGAAAATTACCCTGGGAGCCTCCCTCTCCAGCGTGAAACCTTCCTATTTTTTAATGAATTACGGTGCATCCAACTTTATATGGAATAATGAATTCCTTAATATCGACAACACCTCTTTCAGATTCAGCTACTCAGGGGTAAAGGATTTTACACTGAAAGCCTTCCTGAATTATTTTACCGGTTTTGTTTATTTCAACGAAGATGCCCTTCCCTCACAGTTTAATAACGAATTCTTCGCCTTAACCATCTACTTGGATAAAACATTTCACCGGGGAAATTTTCACCATAGGCATGAAATATTATTGCAAGAATCGTCCGGTACACTCATCAGTCTGCCCAATCTGGCATACGGAAATTCCGTGTGGTTCGAGAACAGCTTCTTTAAGGATGCCCTCAAATTTAACATCGGATTTGATCTCTATTATTTCACTCCCTATTTTGCCGATGCCTATATGCCGGCAACCGGAATGTTCTATAAACAAAGCAACAGAGAGGCAGGCAATTATCCATTCCTCGACCTGTATCTTAATTTCAACATCAAACGCACAAATTTTAGTCTCCAGTATACAAATGCTCTCGCAGATCTGCTGGATGCAAATTATTTTATGGCTTACAGGTATCCAACCTTCGGTAGTTCCCTGAAATTCGGACTGTTATGGACATTTTATGACTAAAATCGGTTCATAACCCGATTTCCTGTTAATTAACAATCACTTCATTATCGCTATTCGTCAGCTAAAAAAGGATGTTTACATCTCAATTGTTGACATTTACCAATTAAAGAATCAATGTTAATATTAACCCAAACATATTGGCACATATGTTGTCAAAGTAGAGCTTAACTTTGAAAATGCCATAGATGCAGTTTAAATAAGCATGAAATGAAAATGAATCTTATATTAAAAAAGGCAGCCTCCCTGGTCATCGTAATTTTATTCCCCCTGGTTTTTACCATTGGGGAAAATAAGGATGCAAACTCCCCGGAAGGGAAAGCGGTAAGAGATCTCGATCAAATCCGCAATTCCGGAAGAATGGTGGTGGTTACCGATTTTAACTCTATTAACTATTTTATTTATAAAGGAAGGCCCATGGGTTTTCAGTATGAGTTACTACAGGAACTCTCTGATCATCTCGGGATTGAAATAGAAGTAAGGGTTAATAACGACCTCAATGCCAATTTTCAGGATCTTCTGGATAGGGGTGTAGATGTAATTGCCTCCAATCTTACCGTTACTAACGACAGGAAAGAGTTAACTGACTTCACTTTCCCTCACTCGGAAACCCGACAGGTGATTGTGCAAAAACCTTCTACACCCGATCATATGTGCTTTGAGGACGAGGCCATTATTCATGATCCCTCCGAGCTGGCAGGGAAAACAGTATATGTTCAGAATGGCAGCGTTCATGCACAACGGTTGAAGGAGATTAAGACGGAACTCAATTTGAGGTTTACCTTTATTGAGGTGCCTATTGAAACCGAGCAGCTTATTAAAATGGTATCCAGGGGCGAGATTGATTATACCGTTGCCGATGAAAACATTGCCCTCCTGAATAAAAAGGAAGATCCGGTTTTAAATGTTGAAATCGCAATCAGTAATATGGAAACCCAGGCCTGGGTAGTACGGAAGGAGTCGGTCGAACTCAGAAACGAAATAAGTTTGTGGATGAAGAATTTTCGCACCTCCCGGAAATATGCAATTCTTGTCAATAAGTACTATAAAGGATCCAGAACTCTTGGAATGATAAACAGCGATTATTACTATCCGGAAACAGGCAGAATCTCACCTTACGATGAGATCTTTAAGGCGGAAGCCGCCAAGATAGATTGGGACTGGAAATTATTAGCCAGTATGGCCTACCAGGAATCCCGTTTTAATCCTAAGGCCCGCTCCTGGGCAGGTGCATTCGGAATAATGCAACTAATGCCATTGACTGCAAGCAGGTTCGGAGTGAATCCAGAATCTCCGACCGCTTCTCAGATCAGGGCCTCTGTTTCTCTGATTAAATGGCTCGACAAACAGTTCGAAAATATTATTACCGATGACCAGGAAAGAATAAAGTTCATTCTCGCCGCATATAACGTAGGCTATGGGCATGTCAAGGACGCAATGGTCCTGACTGAAAAATATGGCAGAGATCCGAAAATCTGGGAGGATAACGTTGAATATTACCTGCTAAAAAAAGCTGAACCGGAATACTATAAGGATCCTGATGTAAGGAACGGGTATGCTAGAGGTTCAGAAACCTATAAATACGTAAAGGATATTCTTTACCGGTACAATCATTACCTTAACATCAGCGAGCCGGTTGATATAGCCCAGATCTTAGAATAATTTCCAGAAACTCGGAAAGGATCATGGCTGTGGCTCCCCAGATCTTATGATCTTCAAAAAAGTAAAAGGGAACCTCGGTGAGAAATTCACCAAGTTCCCACTTTTCCTGTCTTAAACAATCCGAATTGAAAAATTCTTCAAGGGGAACACTAAGAATATATTGCACCTCCACAGGATCAGGTTCAAATTTCGGAGGGTAGGGGATGGTTCCACAAAACGGATATACTTCCACACCGCTTACAGGAATGGTTATCGGGCTGAGACTACCCAGTACCTCAATATCCCCGGAATTCACACCCGTCTCTTCAGCAGTTTCCCTCAGGGCAGTAGCTTCGAGATTGAGGTCGGAAACCTCGTGTATCCCTCCGGGAAAACTGATTTGACCACTATGCGGTCCCTCATATTCAGCTCTTTTAATAAAGCAGAGCTTAACGCTTTCAATATCCCGGTACAAAAGGACCAAAACAGCCGCTTTCTTTTCGTTTTCCGGGATTTCCGGCATCCTTCTTACCTTGGGTGCCATCTTGAACTGAGCGTCCCGACCCGGCAGGGAAATCGCCAGTTCCTTTCCAATAGCCCGTTTTAAATCATGCAATTCAATCTTCATTACCCTGCCAAATTATAGTTTTTTTTGAAAAGATAAATGCCTGCATAGTTTTATTCTGAACTTTCCTTTTATATCTTGCAAGGGTTAACTGAATCCTAGAACCATGTGTCTGAAAACCAAGATTCTTCCGTTTGTTGCCTTTCTGTTCCTCAGCTGGAACATGGATGCACAGGTTGAAAGCGATTCTGTTCAGACCCTTAAAAAGCTGGACAGCCTTTCCTCCGAAATCTCCCTGCTGAAATCCCGTCAACAAAATGTTAGAGTTGAAATCCGGAACCTGACAAATGAGTTCCGGCAAACCACAGACAGCTTTATCGATATTCAGAATTCGATGATCCGTGAGTTTGAAAATAAAAACCTGGAAATGAAAGAAGAATTTGAATTTCAAAATTCAGTCCTCCAACAGGAGATTAACCACCAGGCCGAGGAGAGAGAGCGGATCAAAAAAAGATTTATCACCTCATCCTTACTTCTCTTTGTTGTACTGATCATCATTTTTATCTATTTTTTCTACCGGAATTACCTTATGGAAAAGTATATCGATGATCGCATCCTCAAATCCTCCCTGGAGGCCGATTCCCGGATCGACAGCCTTAAAAGCAAAATTCTACCCCGTTTAAATAAACTCAAAAAACGAAGCAAAACCACCGAACGAAATCTGGAAAAAGCAGAAAAACGATTCCTGAAGCTGAAAAAAAAGAAATAGTAAGCTATTTGAATGAAAGTGTGTTAGAAGGAGAGATCCGGCTTATCATCATCGAAGGAAGGATTAAGAATAAAAGGATGGCAAAAGCCGATCCGGCATTAATAAGGATAAAATTCAGCAGATCCAGGTTTACCGGCACTGAGGTCAGATAATAATTCTCCGGATCTAATTCAATCAGTGAGTATCTTTTTTGAAGCATTCCCAATCCTATCCCTATTACATTGCCCCATAACAAGCCTCGGGTTATCAGGTATCCGGACTTATAAAGAAATATTTTCCGGATAAGGACATTTTTTCCACCCAGAGCTTTAATGACACCTATCATATAAGTACGGTCCAGGATCAGGATCAACAGACCCGAAACCATGTTGAATCCGGCCACAACCAACATCAGGATAATTATGATTAAGACATTGAGATCCTGCAATTCCAGCCAGTCAAAGATCTGGGGATAGCGCTCCGTAATGTTTTGTACCTTCACTCTGGATGTACCATCGAAATAATATCCTGCCGCTATTTCCCTTATATCCCAGGTTACCTCCTCAATGTCCCGGAAATCCTCAAGAAGGATCTCAAATCCACTGATCTCCCCTTCCTCCCAGTTGTTCAGTTTTTCCACATGCCTGAGGTCTACAAGGGCAAAAGTTTCGTCAAACTCTGCAAGACTGGTTTCATATATCCCACTAAGATAGAATTTTCGGAATCTGGGTCTCTCATCCACAAACCACATTTGCAGTTCATTGCCAATGGAAAGACCAAGTTTAGATGCCAGAAAGGATGAAACCACGATACTGTCGCTGATCATTTCTGATTTAATTTGAAAGCTAGAACCTTCCAGGAGGGATCCTTCAAAGAAGCTCCAGTCAAACCTGTCGTCAATACCTTTCAAAACCAATCCCTGTATGTCTGAAGGGGTTTTCACCACTCCGGCTACGATGGCAAAGGGCTGCACATGCTTTACCCCCGGATGAGCTTGAATTTCATCAAGTATCTCTATATCAGAAGGTACCGGCCGAGTCTGATAGGAAAGGTTGGAATCATAATTGAGAATTTGAATATGGGAACCAAAACCCACTACCTTGTTACGGATCTCTTCTTTAAATCCAGTAACTATAGCAACAGCCAAAATCATTACAGCTGTGCTCAGAACAATCCCTGCTACCACAATATTGGTAATACTGTTGGAGAAATGTTTTCTCCCCTGGGTGGTTTTGTTTAACCTTTTTGCTATAAATAATTCTAAATTCAACCGGTTTTTTATTTACCTCACAAATGTAGTAATTTAGAGCGGTAAGCAGACAAGCATGAAAAAGTTAATCCTACCCTGGCTTTTTATCTTTATTTCCATTTCCTGTAGCACTCCTGCATATCCGGGAGATGGCATAAAAACAGGAGCCTCCAGAACCTCAGTGTACATTCCATTGCTGAAGAATAAGCGAATCGGAATCGTTGCCAACCAAACCTCATTGATCGGAAACTCTCACCTGGTGGATTCCCTGGTGAGCCTGAATATTGATCTTCGGCTTATATTTACCCCCGAACATGGGTTCCGCGGAAAGGCCGACGCAGGTGCTTTTGTTGAAAGTGAAGTTGACGTAAGAACCGGAATAGAGGTTGTTTCCCTCTATGGGAATCATAAAAAACCTTCAACCGAAAGCCTGAGTCAACTGGACCTGGTGATTTTTGATCTTCAGGATGCGGGAACCCGCTTTTATACCTATATTTCCACTCTTCATTTGGTTATGGAAGCCTGTGCAGAGAATGGTATTCCTCTAATTGTGCTCGACAGGCCCAACCCAAACGCCCATTATGTTGACGGTCCTGTTTTGGAAACCGAATACAGATCCTTTGTTGGAATGCACCCGGTACCGCTAGTTTACGGGATGACCATCGGTGAATATGCCCAAATGATCACTGGGGAAGGCTGGCTGAACAAGGGAGTGGAATGTGAGCTTACCGTCGTTCCCTGCGAAGGGTATGATCATTTTACGGAATACAACCCCCCGGTGAAACCCAGTCCCAATCTTCCCGATCTACAGGCCATCCGCTTGTACCCTTCCCTATGCCTGTTCGAAGGCACTTCCGTAAGCATTGGCCGGGGAACCACCTTTCCATTTACGGTATACGGGCATCCTTCTTTAAAAGGCAAGGATTTCTCCTTTACGCCAGAGTCTCTGCCCGGTGCGATGAATCCGAAATGGAAAGGGGAAAAATGCCAGGGATACGACCTGAGGAATTATCCCACAGACCTCGACAGCATGAATGCATTGAATCTTGAGTGGTTAATTTCGGCTTATCATGAGTTAAAAGGGGAAGAGGATTTCTTTCATTCCTATTTTGAGAAACTGGCCGGAACCCGAAACCTGAGAGAACAGATCATACATGGATGGAGTGCAGAGGAAATCAAATCTTCGTGGAAGGAAGATCTGGATTCATTCAGACTAATAAGAGAGAAATACTTGCTTTACCCTTAACCTAAATAATCCCCTTCCATACTCTCGGCAAGCTCCCTGGCATGTCCCAGGAATTCTTCCACCTTCATTTCCCGGATAAATACAAATCCGTGGGTCGCTCGAATTTTAGGATGAGGATGTTCATAAAAATAATCCTTACCCATGATCAGTTGAATTTCTTTCATCTGATCAGTCCAGATTTTTTCAGTTAAACGGGAAAAAGGTCCGTCAAGGTCAGGTGAAGGGAAGGAGGCATCTACCTGGCTCACATAACAATTCATAAATGCATTCTCAAGAGTTGCCAGGGAATTTAACGATACCGGAATAAAAAGATTGGCGTCGGCCGGATGAAAGCGGTACCAGACATTTCGGTACCCGCGAATCCTGATATGCGAAGTGTCGGTCTCTTCAGAATAAATCCGTAAGGCCTCGGCTATCACCTGCAAAACTTTGTAATGAGTGTCGGGACCACTGCCCTCGGGATCAAAGGCAAGACTTATTACCGTAGGTCGAATATCCCTGATCATTTTCAGCACAGGCTGCACATCCCTGAGGTTTTGAGGCGATTCCGTAAATATGTCCCCCTTGTAGAAGCCCAACCGGTTATGCATGCAGTTTTCCGACTTTACCCCAAAGTGGGCCCATACCAGTTCTTCCTCAAATTCACGGATCATTCCTTTAAGTTGCTGGATATCCGGACTGTTTTTTTCTCCGTCATAGTAGGCTGAAATGCTTGCAATAAGTTCCCGGCATTTGTCCAAAACCCGGTCTGTCGAATCAAGCTTATAAATCTCAACCATGTTTCTTACCATTCTGTGGGCAAGACCCCTTCGTTTACCGTATTCGTCCCTTTCTGCAACTTTGTTGAGGTAATGGTTTACATCTTTGTCAAATTTAAAACGATAACCTTTCTCAAAGAAATCGGGATACTTCATCATTTGGATCTGATCTCTATGGGTCATTTCAATAACATCTCTCAATAGTTTAATAATGAGTGAATTGGTTACCGAAGTAAATCCTGAGGTCAGTACGGAAAAATAGAATTCATTGCTTTTTTGCCTGAGTTGCTGACTCACATGGGGGAGGATTCCCAGCATTATGTCATCATGATGGGGGCCAGTATGGAGGTAGACCTCATTTTTTTCCTTGATCAGTCCTTTCTCAATCTTTTCATTGGTGTGTTCTATAACTTCCGTGGGAGTATACTCATTCAATCCCGGAATTAGTCGACAGAAGGGATCCTTCTGAAGATCCTCCATGCTGAGATTACTGGCATATTTATCTTTCTTTTTGCATAGATCGGAAATTGCGCGGTAGGTCTTTTCCTTTGACCAATCACCGGATCTGTAATAGTCTTCTATCTGGGCGGAGAGTAAACATGCAGCTCCACGGGTAAGGTAAAAGCGGGCATTGGGAAGTTTTCGCAAGGCAGTGGCGGGGTAGAGGATGCTCGTTGGCTTTTCCAGGGCATCCCTGATAACTGCAGCCTTAGACTCGCCTGCGGCAAAGATAAGGGCAACGCAATCCGGGTTGTAAGTAATGCTTCCCAGCCCGATGGTAATTACCAACCGGTTCCTGGATACTTCTATTCCTCCAAGATCTGTCGCAGCCGCAGCCTGGGTTTCATAATTGGTTTCGGTAAGCCGGGTGGTTGACAAGTGATCGCTGCCTTTGACATTAAAAGCAATATGTCCGTCCGGACCAATACCGCCCAAAAAAAAGCCGATACCCCCGAGTGCCCTGATCGACTCCTCATATTCCCTGCACCAGTTGTCGACCGAATAGATGGAGTTTTTTTGGATAAACTCTTTTTCCGTGAGTGGTTTTCGGTTACGAAGGCTCAGGTCGATCTTGTAATCCGGAAATACTTCCCTGTAGGAGAGACCATGATAGAGGGGTATATCATCGGAATTGATCAATAGACATCGCTCCGGATCCAGGTTAAGATTTTCAATGTAAAACCGTGTAACATAATTGCAGAAACTATTATGTTGTTTGGGGGAAATAGGATAAAATTCATCTATTTGAACGAAACGTAGTCCCCGGGTTTTGGGTTTTTTTAAGCCTCCAAGTCCAACCTTCTTAAGGATCTTTTGGCTTTTAGGGCTTTCCCAGTTATTCAGAAGAAATTGTGTCCATCGAATGAAATGTTCCGGGGTTTTTCCGGTGGGCAGACTGATCACCCCTTCTGGATTTTGGCTGATCCATTCGATGAATCTGAGGGCAGTGAACAACCCCAGTTCCGGAAAATTTGCAGTCAGTATATAAGGGTTTCCCCCTCCAAATAATCCTGATCCACACCGGGAAAGATAAAACTTTTCAACCTTTGATTCCATTGTTTTCTGGCAAATTTTGATTCCGGATCTTCTTTATCTTCATTTCTAAGCTTGCCTTCCCGGATAGACCTTAAGGGCCTCTTCCAGACAAATCATAGCGTTTTCGAGATCTTCCTTCTTAAGTACATAGGCAATTCTGACTTGTTTCTTCCCCAGCTCCGGATTGCTGTAAAAGCCGGAGGCGGGAGCAAGCATTACTGTCTGGTTTTTATACTCGAAATCGCTTAACAACCATTGAGCAAAACGGTCTGCATCATCTACCGGCAATCCTGCGATGGTGTAAAACGCCCCTCCGGGTGTTGGACAAATAACGCCTTCCATCCGGTTTAATGCTTCTACCATGAAATTTCTTCTCCCGATGTATTCATTGTACACTTCCGTAAAGTATTCACGGGGGGTTTCCAAGGCTGCTTCGCCCACTACCTGACCCAGAGATGGCGGACTGAGTCTTGCCTGGGCAAATTTAAGCGCGGTCTGAATCACCTCCCTGTTTTTTGTTACCAACGCCCCGATCCGGACACCACAGGCACTGTAGCGCTTTGATACAGAATCAAGCATGATAACGTTATCCAGAATGTCCCTAAGATTCATCACGGAGAAATGCTTGTGTCCGTCATAACAGAATTCACGGTAAACTTCATCGGAAAATAGGTAGAGGTCGTATTTTTTGACAATTTCACCCAGAGTTCTGATTTCCTCTTCGGAATAAAGGTAACCGGTAGGATTGTTTGGATTACAGATTAATACCGCCTTGGTCCGGGGCCCTATCAGTTTTTCAAATTCAGAAATATCCGGAAGGGCAAAATTGTGCTCAATGGAGGATACTAAAGGAACGACTTTTACCCCCGCAGTGGTTGAGAACCCGTTATAATTCGCATAGAAAGGTTCGGGTATAATAATCTCGTCACCGGGATTAAGAGCCGAAAAAAGCCCGAACAGAATTGCCTCTGATCCCCCCGTAGTTATGAGCAATTCCGTGTGGTCCACATCAATTCCTAAATTTCGGTAAAAAGCCGATAGTTTCCGGCGGTAACTTTCATTTCCGGCGGAATGACTGTATTCAATCACGGTCGATTTAAGATCCCGAATGGCTTCAAGGGCTATTCCGGGCGTCGGAATATCCGGTTGTCCGATATTCAGATGGTAAACCTTCCTGCCGAGTTCTTTTGCCTTTTCCGCAAAGGGTACCAGCTTACGAATGGGCGATTCGGGCATTAATTTTCCACGTTGTGAAATTTGGGGCATGATCAAAAAAGTTAAGGGGTTTCGATTTTTTCCTGGACTTTTCCTTTTACATATAATTTTGAGGGAGAATCCAGGGTATTGGAATATACCGTTATTCCTTTATGAAAGGTTCCGCTGATCCGGGTATTGTAGCTTATACCGATTCTGCCGGATTCACCGGGGGGAACTGGGTTTTCGGGCCATTCCGGACGGGTGCACCCGCATGTGGTCCTCACCGTGTTTATAATCAGCGGGGTTTTCGATACATTGGTAAATTCAAAATAGCATCGTCCGTCACTATCGTAGGTAAGTGTTCCAAAATCAAAAACTTTATTTTCAAATTCAATTTCCGCATAAGCCTGGGCATTTTTTTCTTCTGCTTCCTCGTTGGATCCGCATGCACCGGAAAGTAAAAGAATAAACAGGAGAATTAAATAGGTTTTCATGTTGGCTGAATCTTAAGCAGGGATACCCCTATTCTGTAATTCACAAAAATAACATTCTTCGGGCACAAAGACTATGTTAAAGGAAACTAATTACCGGATTTTCCTGGGAAAAAATCTCAGAAATTTCTCATTGCCGGGGTCAGCTCCCCTTTTTCAATCGATTTTACAATTCTAACCAGATCCTCATTGGTCTGAGCTTTTAGGTTGTATTTTCGGGCGTTCCTTGCAATATAGCCATTAAACCAATCGATCTCAGTAGGTTTTCCTCTTTCTATGGATTGAAGACTGGAAGACTTCAATCTTCTGTATTTCAAGCCAATTATCAGGATCAGGCTATGTATCCGGAATTTTGTCCAGAACGATAGATTGCCTGTAAACCTGTAATAATTAATTTTACCAGAATAGGGCTCTACTCTGATGTTCATTTTTTCCGCAACCTCCATTGCCTCCCTGATCACCTCGATAAAAATCCTTCGGATCCCGTGGCGGATAAGCATTTTGCCCAGTCTTTCCCCCGAGATCACTCCCAGCGTGGTAATGCATGAATTAATGATCAGTTTTGAATAGAGAGATCCATATATATTACTGCTAATGTAGGTTGGAACAATAAAAGAGAACATTTTTGCAATTTCTTCAATCTCAGGATCCTTTTTGCCATCAAGATTACCCAAAACAAGTTCCCCTCCGGAAGTCATGTCAAATTTTCCGGGTTCGATCAGGGTGGCACCATAGCCCACAACACATCCAACCGTTCTCTCCTTGCCGATGATCCTGGCAAGATCATCTTCACACAACCCGTTTTGCAGGGAAACCACTCTGGAATCATCTTTAAGGAAGGGAAGGATCTGATTTGCAGCAGATTCCAGATCGTATGCCTTGACAGCAAGCAATATCACGTCAAACTTTTCATGTAAGAGATCGGAAGGGAGCCAGGCAGATAGTTTTTCCGAAATAACCCCCTTAAAACCCGTGATCGAGAATCCTTTTTTACGGGCAATTTCGACGGATTGAGGGGATTTGAGCAAAAGTTCTACGGGGTACCCTTTGTGCTTTAGGATCACCGCCATGGTTCCCCCTATTGCACCTCCCCCGACAATTAATATTTTTTGCATGGATGAAACAGGTTTTCCCTAAGTTAGGGATTGCAGCATTATTTACCAAGCTTTTTGCCTTTTCATGAATTTCGGTGGAATGATTCCTGGGTATTTTATTAATTTTGCGGTGATTTTTTAATTCCTGAAATAATTTCTCATGGAAATACCTCCAAAGTACGATCCCGCGAAAACCGAATCCCGATGGTATGAATACTGGATGAAACACCGTTTTTTTGAATCGGATCCGGATGATCGTGAACCCTATTGTATCGTCATCCCTCCTCCCAATGTAACAGGTGTTCTGCACATGGGGCATATGTTGAATAATACCATCCAGGATGTATTGATCCGGAGGGCCCGTATGCAGGGTAAGAATGCGCTCTGGGTTCCGGGCACCGACCATGCTTCCATTGCCACCGAGGCCAGAGTGGTAGCCAAATTAAAAGCTGAAGGGATCGAGAAAAAGGATCTTACCCGTGAAGAGTTTCTGGAGCATGCTTGGGAATGGACGCATACACACGGAGGGATTATTTTTCAACAGCTCAGAAAGCTGGGGGCATCGCTCGACTGGAGGAGGGAGTGTTTTACCATGGATGAAGAACGTTCCGAAAGTGTTCTGAAGGTATTTGTTGATCTATATAATAAGGGATTAATATACAGAGGGGTGCGAATGGTAAACTGGGACCCCCAGGCCAAAACAGCCGTTTCCGACGAAGAGGTAAACTATCGTGAGGTAAGCTCCAGACTGTATTATGTGAAGTACTTTGTGGAAGGAGAGGATGATCATATCGTGATCGCAACCACCCGCCCGGAAACCATACTGGGTGATACCGCGGTTTGTGTTCATCCCGGTGATGAAAGATTTACCCGTTTTCATGGCAAAAAGCTGCTCGTTCCCCTCATTAACCGCTCTGTGCCGCTAATTCAGGATGAGTATGTCGACAGGGAGTTCGGAACCGGTGCGTTGAAGGTTACGCCTGCACACGATGAGAATGACTATCACCTCGGAATCAAGCATAAACTTGAAAGCATTGATATTTTTAACGACGATGGAACCCTGAACAGCAAAGCAAAATTGTTTGTCGGGAAGAACCGGTTTGAGGTAAGAAAAGAAATTGTAACCCAACTGGAGGCTGAAGGTAATCTTCTGAAAATGGAGGATTATGTTAACAAAGTAGGTTTTTCCGAACGTACCGATGCGGTAATTGAACCCAAGCTTTCTATGCAATGGTTCCTTAGTATGAAAGGGATCTCTGCCCCTGCCCTGGAAAGTGTTCTGAATGAAACGGTTAAGCTTGTGCCTGGAAAATTTGTAAACACATACAGGCATTGGATGGAAAATGTGAAAGACTGGTGTATCTCTCGTCAGCTCTGGTGGGGTCACAGGATCCCGGCGTATTACTATGGAGAGAATCCAGGACCCGATGATTTTGTGGTAGCGCTTTCGGAAGCTGATGCAGTGGCGGAGGCAAGGAAAAAATCAGGAAATCCCAACCTTACCCTGGATGACCTTCATCAGGATCCCGATGTGCTGGATACCTGGTTCTCTTCCTGGCTCTGGCCCATCTCTGTATTCGACGGGATCCGTAATCCGGATAACAAGGATATTCAGTATTATTACCCTACCAACGATCTGGTTACAGCTCCGGAGATCCTGTTCTTCTGGGTGGCCAGGATGATCATTGCCGGTTACGAATTCAGGGGTGAAAAACCTTTTAATAATGTCTACTTAACCGGAATTGTGAGGGATAGTCAACGAAGAAAAATGTCCAAATCCCTGGGCAACAGTCCCGATCCCCTTGATCTTATTAAAAAATACAGTGCCGATGGGGTACGTGTGGGAATGCTTCTTTGCTCTCCTGCAGGAAATGATCTGCTTTTTGATGAAAGCCTGACCGAACAGGGAAGAAATTTTGGGAATAAGATCTGGAATGTATTCCGTTTGATCAAATCCATGAAGGTGGATGAAAGTGCCGGGCAGCCTCCCGAAACCTCAGCTGCGATTCAATGGTTTAACAGCAGACTAAATGAGGTAATACTGCAAATGGAAGGACAGTATGAGCAGTTCAGACTCTCGGAAGCATTAATGTCCATCTACCGTCTTTTCTGGGAGGATGCCTCATCCTGGTTCCTGGAAATCATTAAACCTGGTTTTGGTGAATCCATTGACCGAATAAGCTATGATACCATCCTTGATTTTATCGAACGCTTGTTATCTCTTCTTCATCCCTTTATGCCATTCATAACCGAAGAAATATGGCACTTCCTTAAGGAACGCAAAGAGGGGGAGAGCCTGACGGTGTCTCCGCTTCCCGTTGCAGGAGAGGTAAACCGGGAATTGCTGGATGAATTTGAAAAGGTAAAACAGGTGGTTACCACCGTTCGAAACATCCGAAACGAAAAGCAAATCCCGGTAAGAGAAAAACTCGAGCTGGGATATATCACCGGAAAGGATGAATTGAAGCAGGAACTGACCGCAGTAATACGGAAGCTCGCAGGCATATCCACCATGGAAAGGCTGGAAATGAAACCTGAGGGAGCGGTCTCTTTTATTATCAAGGATACGGAGTATTACCTGGTGGTTGGAGACAAGGTAGATAAGGAGGCCGAAATTAAAAAGCTGAAGGAAGAACTTGAATATACCAAAGGATTCCTGACATCCGTCATGAAGAAACTGAATAATCAACGTTTTGTGGAGAATGCACCCGAATCCGTAATAAAAAAGGAAAGGGATAAGCAGAGTGATGCAGAAATGAAGATTCAGTCGCTTGAAAAGCAACTAAAGGATTTAGGAATCTGATCAGGGGGCCAGTCGGTATTTTAGCCAGTCATCCTCATGCTTTTGGTAAACCAGCCGATCGTGCATTCGGCCGGCCCTTCCCTGCCAGAATTCGAAATAATCCGGAATTACCTGATAACCACCCCAGTTGGAGGGGCGGGGAATCTCTTTTCCTTCAAATTTCAGGGTATACTCCTGGTATTTTCTGTTCAATTCTTCCCTGTCCTTCACTTTTTTGCTCTGTGGTGAAGCCCATGCTCCGATCTGGCTGCTTCGGGGCCGTGAATGAAAGTATTTGTCCGACAATTCCCCCGGTATTCTTTCGGCAAATCCTTCCACCCGAACCTGCCTTTCCAGTTCAATCCACAAAAAAAGCAGACTAACCCCTGGGTGTGTTGTGATCTCCTCCGATTTTCGTGAGTCATAATTGGTATAAAATACCAGACCCTCCTGTTCAATTCCTTTAAGCAGAACTGTCCGGGAAGATATTCGTTGATGCTTTCCCATGGTACTAAGAATCATTGCGTTCGGTTCAGTAATTCCGGAATTCAAGGATTCATCCAGCCATTTCTTAATAAGTTCCAGAGGATTATCGGGGGTAGTCCCGAAACGAATTCCCTTCATACCGTATTCTTTTCTAAGGTCTGCAAGATTTTTTTTCACAGGTGAAATTTAGGATAAAACAGAAGAAACAATATTCAGATTTGATTTTGGGGAATCATGGATAGAGGGGATATTATCGGAAGGCAGCCTTGAGACTCAGGTCCAGACTTTTAATCTGATGGGTAAGGGCACCTACCGAAATAAAATCCACTCCGCAGGCAGCATATTCCCGGATATTCAACTCGGTGATTCCGCCTGATGATTCCGTCTCCGTACTACGATTTATCATCTTTATGGCAGATCTTGTAAGATCGGGGGTAAAATTATCCAGAAGTATCCTGTCAACCCCACCTGTTTCCAGGATAATACCCACGTCCTGAATATTTCGTGCTTCCACCTCTATCTTAAGGGAAAGATTTTTTTCCTTAAGATAGGACCGGGCTTTACCGATTGCTTTTTCAATTCCGCCTGCAAAGTCAATATGATTGTCTTTGATAAGGATCATATCGTAAAGACCCGTTCTGTGATTCATACCCCCGCCAAGCCGTACGGCCTCCTTCTCGAAAAGTCGCAGTCCGGGAGTTGTCTTACGGGTATCCAGTATTCTCGCATGGTATTCGCTGATCAGTTCGGCAAAATACCTTGTGCGGGTGGCAATTCCACTGAGTCTTTGAAGTAAATTCAGCATTAACCTTTCAATTTGAAGGAGGGATCTTACGCTTCCGCGGATTTCCAGAATAATATCCCCATCCCTTATGCTTTCCCCATCGTTGATGAAAACATCAGTAACGAGTCCGGCGTCAAATTCGCTTAGTAATTCCCTGACGATTCCAATACCGGCTATGATACCTTCATCTTTCGAAAGTAATTTAACTTTTCCTGCAGCATCTGGCGGAATCGTTGAAAGTGTGGTATGGTCTCCATCGCCAATATCTTCTTCCAGCCAGATCTTAATTGATTTTTTAAGAAGGTTCTTAAAATTCTCCATTAGTTCTCCTCTTCAATTCGTAAAAGGTGGATCAGGTTTTTTCCCTCGTTTTTCTTAAAGAACAGATTGATCCTGTAAGAAGTTTTATCGGTATGGAGGGATCCTATGATAAATTTTGAATTTTCCTTGTCGCTGCTGAATTTAATGTTGAAATCTTTTGGGGGGTTCTCCCTGAAAAATTTCTTCAGGATTTCCACTGCCTGTTCCCGGGTCGATTCCGATTCATTGTCCAGGATGTTTAGCTGTATGGTTTCCTCAAAATAATCCATAAGCAGTCCCGGATCACCTGTGCGAAAGCTAAGTGTTACTATTTCCTTGTCTCCCTGTGCATACAAGCTCTGTGAAAGGAGGACTGTCAATAATCCCCATATGGGTAGTTTATTCCGGATCTTTATCATGAGCTTAAGTTATTAATTTTAAAGAATAACGCTGTGTTTCCTTTGTTGTATTCAAAATACATACCTTTACCCTTCGCAAGTTAAAAAAAATAACAAAAAGGGTTTAGGAAGTATGGGTTTATTAGGGAATGTTCATTTCGCATGTCCCATGGATCCGCACAATGGGGATTCCCAGGGATTTCAGGTTCCTAAATTTTTGAAATACTTTGCTGAACCTCCCAATATTCAAGAAAAATAGGAACAAAAGCAGGAAGGCATGAAAATCACCCTACTATTTACGGGGAAAACCAGGGAGAAATATATTGAAACCGGGATTAAGGAATATTCCGGACGCTTAAGACACTATATACCCCTTGAAATAATTGTTTTACCTGATATTAAATCAACCAGAGGACTTAGTCAGAATGAGCATATGGAAAAAGAGGGGGCGCTGATCCTAAAGAGAATACCGGACCGGGCAAGGGTTATTCTGCTGGATGAAAGGGGACGGAAACCGGATTCGATCCAAATGGCCGAGTATTTTGAGAAAAAAAGCCTGGAGGGGGCAGATCTTTGCTTTATCATAGGGGGTCCCTATGGATTTTCGGAGGCTGTATACAGTCGTGCGGATGACAAAATATCTCTGTCAAACCTGACGTTTTCACACCAGATGGTTCGATTGATATTTTTGGAGCAGCTCTATCGCTCCTTTACGATAATTAAAGGCTTACCCTATCACCATAGCTGATATACAAATCTAATTTGTAATTTTGACCAGTAGAAGAAACAGACAATGAAGATTTCCGGAAAGGGCATAAGTAAAGGCTTCCAAAGGATACTGCTTTTGTTGGTAAGTTTGCTAACAGTATTGTTACTGGCCATGGTCTATGGCAGGTTTACCGGTGAAAGGGATTTTAGCAACAGAGACACCCTATTGTTCCAGGAAAGGTTTCTGGATCTTGAAGGCGAGCTGGATAAGGTAATGGAACAAACCCAGGAAGAATTCTTTATGAAGGAACCGGATTCCATGGTTTTCCAGGAATTCAAACAAAAGTATCCCGACTTGTATTTTCGGAAAGGGCTTTCTCTCTTTTTTTATCAGGTTAATCAGCTGAAATTCTGGAGCACCAACCTGGTTCCGGTGCCTGCCGATGAAAGACTTATGGCGATGGGACCGGTTATCAGCCTGGGAAATTCCATCTACTACCGGAAAACCCTTACAACGGATCAGGGCCATTTGCATGGATTGATTCTTGTTAAGGATGAGTATCCCTATGAAAATCAGTATCTTGAAAATGGTTTTAATAAAAGATTGGGTCTGGAACCGGGAGTAAGCATTACGCTTAATCCCTCCCCCGAAAGTAACCGGATCTACAACAAGGCGGGAGATTACCTATTCACCCTGAATTTCTCTTCAGGGAAGAAATCTTCCGGTGTACAGAAAGTGTTGGTTACTCTCCTTTATGCTATTGCCCTCCTACTTTTGTTGATTTTATTGAATCGGATCAATGCGATCGTTAGTTCTATAAACAAGAATCTGGTATTTTATCTCACGCTGATTTTCCTGTTAGGCATTTATTTTTTAATGACCTATTTCCGGTTTCCGCATTTCTTTTTCGACCTTGATTTGTTTTCTTATAACCGCTTTTCCCGGTCTTCACTTCTCCCATCCCTGGGAGATCTTCTGCTAATAACCGGGTTTCTGATCTTTTTTATTCACCTCTTTTACACCAATTTTCGTTTCAGACTTCGGTTTGTTGAAAAATACAGGGTTTACAGGATATGGATCATTTTTGTAATGATCCTCTTTAGCTCTCTGATGTTCCTGTTAAGTGTTTCGATCTTTCGTTCCATTATTATTGATTCTGATATTTCTTTTGAAACCTATAAGGTACTTGACCTTTCGGTATACACATTTATCGGTTTTTTTATACTCGCACTTCTTTTTTCGGCTTATGCTTTGTTGACCGATAAGCTTTTGGTGGTTTTTGAACTGATGAAGCAAAAGCAACCTGCCGGTATTTATGTGAGTATGCAGGTGATGGTACTGTTTTTCATCTATCTGATCTCGGACCTTTCCGCAGTTACTCTTGAATCGGTGATATTCTATTCGGTGATCCCCTTTCTCCAGTACTATTACCGGTTTGTAAGAAAACTTGAGTACAGATTTTCTTCATTTGTGGTATTTGTACTTCTTTTTTCTGTTTTTTCGGTGTCTGAGGTGGCCCGGTTCTCGCTTGAAAAAAACCATTCGGAAATGAAAATGATGGCGGTGGAATTGTCGGAGGAGCATGATCCCGTTGCCGAATTGCTTTTGACGGAAATTAATAATAAGCTAAGGGCAGATGAAGAGATAATCGGGATCCTTAATGATCCTTATTTTGATTTTGACTTTTTATACTCAACCATAGAACGAAAGTATTTCAGGGGCTTTTGGGATAAGTATGATTTACAGATTACTCTTTGCGGGCCGGAGGACAGTGTTTTTGTTTCGCCACCCGGAGAAGAATGGTACCATTGTTACGACTTTTTTTATGAGACCATTCTGGATAATGGCATGCCTGTTCCCAATACGGATTTTTACTATCTGGACAATCTCAATGGGAGAATCAGTTATTTTGCACCCCTGGTTTATGAGCTGAGCGGGGAAGAAGAGCTGACCCTGTTTATTGAGTTGGACACCCGTCTGATTGCAGAGGGTCTGGGTTATCCCGCACTTCTTCTCGAGGATTCCTATTTTGATGCTACAGGTGACGTTTCCTATGCTAAATATAGCAGATCACGGCTCATTACCAGCAATGGGGAATTCGCCTATCCTACCCTGAGTGATGTGTATGCATCGGAAAATGACGGATTTGAAAGGTTCAGAATGGATGATCACGACCATATTATTTATCATATTGATTCTGAAAATCTGATAATTGTTTCCAAGCCCTCCGTATTTTGGGTAGATATACTGATTTCCTTTTCCTACAACTTCAGCTTTTATTTTCTGGTTCTCATTTTTCTCCTGACGGTAAGCAGGATCAGTCCGATGTCCATACGACCCCGCTGGAATTTTAAGAATAAAATTCAAATGGCCATGACATCGGTACTCTTCGTATCCTTTGTTCTGGTCGGTGCCGGTACAGTTTACTTCAGCATTCAACAGTATAAAAATCGGCAATATGAACTTTTGGAGGAAAAGGTCCAGTCGGTCTACATCGAGCTTATTCATAAGCTGGAATTTGAAGATGATCTGAAAACATGGCGATCGGACAGCTATTTTAACCTGAATGAACTGTTGCAAAAGTTCTCCAATGTATTCCAGACCGACATTAATCTTTTTGATGAACAAGGCAGGATGCTTGCCACTTCCCGCCCCGAGATTTTTGAGATCGGACTGATCGCCAGGCTTATGAATGCTGAAGCTTATACGGAGATGAAGGTCAATAAGCGATCTGAATTTGCGCATAGTGAGAGGGTGGGTAACCTAAGGTACCTTTCTGTATATGTTCCATTTGTGAATACTGAGAACAAATTACTTGCATACCTTAACCTTCCATATTTCACACGCCAGGATGAATTAACCAGGGAGGTGACCAATCTGGTGGTTGCGATCGTTAACATTGTGGTGCTTCTTTCCTTGCTAAGTTTTACCATCGCAGTTTTCATTTCCAATACCATTACACTTCCTTTAAGACTTCTTCAGCAAAAAATCGCGATGATTAGCTTCAGTGAGCAAAACGAAAAGATTGACTACGCTGGGGATGATGAGGTAGGCAGCCTGGTAAAGGAGTATAACGAAATGGTCGACCAGTTGCAGCAAAGTGCCGAATTACTGGCAAAATCGGAAAGAGAGTCGGCATGGCGGGAAATGGCCAAGCAGATCGCGCACGAAATTAAAAATCCACTCACCCCCATGAAGCTGAGCATCCAACATCTGCAACGAACAGCACTGGAAAAAGGAGACCAGGAATGGAGTGAAAGGGTGGATAAAATATCGCATACGCTTATTGAACAGATCGACAACCTGTCTTCCATAGCAACCGAATTCTCTAGTTTTGCAAAAATGCCTCTGGCAAAAAATGAAGAGGTAGACCTCTCTGGGAAGTTAATGAATACCATAGACCTGTTCAAAGAAAATGAATCCTCTGAAATAGAATATATAAACAAGGTAAACGAACCCCTGTTTGTATATGCTGATAAAAAACAGTTATCGAGGGTTTTCATTAATCTGATCAAGAATGGTATCCAGGCGGTACCCGACGACAGAGAGATACGGATACTGATTACGCTGGAAAAGATAGATAATTTTGCCAGGGTTTCAATCAAAGATAATGGCAGGGGTATTCCTGCGGAAATCAGGGAAAAACTCTTTCAGCCCAATTTTACCACCAAAAGCAGTGGAATGGGCTTGGGTCTGGCTATTGTAAGGAACATTATTAATAATGCAGGGGGAGTCATCAACTATCATACCGATCCAGGAAAGGGATCCGAGTTTTACGTTGATTTGCCTCTGATTAACTCCAGTAAGAATGATGAGTAAGTATCCTCTCAGCATGAGGATCACTTTTACGCTTTTGTCTGTGATCCTTTTCTTCCATGCCGTCATAGAAGCCAGGGAGTTTTTGTATCCCATTGTTTTGGGTGTTTTGTTCGGATATTTGCTATACCCTGTGGCAGAATTTCTGGAAAAAAAGGGGATACCCAGGATCCTTGCCAATATTTTAAGCATTCTGCTCTTCCTGGTAATTGCTTTTTTTATTATTCTAATGGCATACCGGCAGGCCCTTGGGGTTTTTGATAATTTCCCTCTCTATAAACAAATGGCACTTTCAAATATAGACAGACTGGAGAAATTTGCCGAGCAGCAACTTGGGTTAAGGGATCTGGGTTTGGTGGAATTTGTGAGGATCAGGGTGAAATTTCTTTTTGAAGCGGGTAGCAATGTTATCAATAAAGCTTTTACCGCCACTGCGGGAACCATTTTCCGAATAGGAATATTGCCGGTGTATATTTTTCTGTTTTTATTTTACCGCACCAAGCTTGCCGCTTTTATACTCCAGATGGTACCTCCACAAAAAAAACTGGTTGCCATAAATGTTTTAAAGGCTTTCTCCCATGTCGTGCCCAGGTACATGGGAGGTGTGACCCTGGTGGTGATGATATTGATTGTCCTTAACTCAACTGGACTATTAATCGTGGGGATAGAACATGCCATTTTCTTTGGAATTATATCGGCTCTTTGCAATTTCATTCCCTATTTCGGTACCCTGATCGGTGGCTCAATTCCCTTTATTTTTGCTTTGCTCACCGGCTCTACCCCAATCCTGGCGCTGAATGTCTTGATCCTGTTCGGGATCATTCAGTTTACCGAGAATAATATTCTTACTCCTAATATAGTGGGAAGCAGTCTGAATCTGAATCCCATGGTAATCATCATAGGGATTGTCGCCGGTGGCATGGTTTGGGGAATTCCCGGCATGTTTGCCATTGTCCCTCTGCTTGCCATGGTAAATATTCTAAGTGAGAATGTAAAAAATCTACAACCTTATTCCTTTTTACTCGGTATAAGGGGTGCAAGGAAGCATGCGATCACGGTTGAAAATATGAAAAGATTTTATCAGACTTTGCAAAGGAAATTAGGACGGATCAGTAATAAGGGGTAATATTCACTTTTCATGTTTCTATCCGATTTTTTTTATTTGCTTGGCAAGAACCTTGATAAATTACTATTTTAGTCAGTTATTAATCTAATATCCCTGCCTTGAAAACTGCCTTTGCCAGATTATACATCTTTTCGTTCTGGTTGGCGATTCTTGCTTTTGCCGGAACCGGCGAGGTGAAATCCCAATACACCGAGGTTAGTATTTCTGATGCAGCCTATTCCGAGGTTAGCTTTTATCTGGCCAACGATGCCGGGAACCTCGACTCACTGGTGGTTGATAATCCCTCTCTTTTTTCGGTAAACGACACTGTCCTATTTTATAAAACAACAGGGGGAATTCCTTTGCCTCCCCCCTTTGCGGATGAAGGAAAAATTGTTTCACTGAATTCATCCGGTAAATATGCGATTCTCATTATTTCGGAAATCCTGGGGGATACCATTGTTCTTAATAACACTCTTCCCGGAATGGATCCCTATAATACCGGAGGATCCGCCCAGCTCTTCCGGATTCCCAATTATGAAAACGCCGTGATTAATTCAAGCTTTGATTTCCCGACCTGGGATCCGGTTACAAAAACCGGAGGGATCTTTGCCGTTTTTGTAAAACGGAAATTGCGTTTGGAAGATCGTTTCTCTGCCGATGGAAAGGGTTTCAAAGGAGCCGTACCATTCGAGACCTATAATGGCAGTTGTTCCTCTGCAGATCCCGGATATGTAGACGAACAGTTTTTTACCCTCGCTGCAAAAGACAGTGCAGGGCTTCGTGGTGAGACTTTTAATGTGGATTACTATCCCTATTGGAGAGGCAGAGCCAGGGTAGGAAGTGCCGGAGGTGGTGGGAATGCCAGGTTTTCCGGAGGTGGAGGTGGTTCCAATGAAGGGCAGGGTGGATCGGGTGGAAATGAAGCTTCAACTTGTTCACCTTCGGTACCTCTGGGAGGACAAGGGGGATTTGCCAATCCCTATTCAAATGTACCAGCCGATCCCAGATTCAATCTTATCTATTTTGGTGGCGGAGGAGGCACGTCCACTCAGGATCCCGGAAATGCCAGAGTCGCCTCACCCGGGGGGAACGGCGGGGGCATTATCATAATTATTGCAGATACCCTAGAAGGAAATAGTCAAACTATCAGCGCAAACGGTCTTTCGGTGAATGAGACCAATATCTCAGCCGGTGCGGGGGGAGGAGGAGCTGGCGGAGTGGTGATAATTAACACTCAGCACATCGAAGGAAACCTCACAATCCAGGCCAGAGGAGGTGACGGTGGAGATGTGAGCGGAGTACCCGAATCGACCGGACCCGGCGGTGGTGGTGGTGGTGGGGTAATATGGTATAATGACCAGTTACTGGCTGATTTTCCTGGCATCACTTCTTCCATCTCCGGAGGGGCTTCCGGACAGGTTTTAGCTACTCTTAATACCAATGGAGCATTCCCGGGCTCATCGGGCGACAGGATCTCGGAACTACAGATTCCCATTCGCGGGTTTCTCATCAATAATGTACCCGATGGATACGTGGCCTGTGAGGGAACACTCCCCGAAAATATTGCAGCAACCCGTCCGGTTGGCGGAAACGGGAATTTCACTTATTCCTGGCTGAAGTCGGATGATATGATAAGCTGGACCCTTGCTGATGGCGTTAACAATGAAAGGAACTATCAACCTCCCGATACCTTAAGGCCCATCACTTATTATTACCGGAGGGCCATAAGTGACGGTTTCCTGGTCGACACCAGCTTTTCCATTCCTTATGTTATTCAACCCAGGATAGAAAATAACACAATACAGCCTGAAGATACGGTTTGTTTCAATGAATCTCCCATATCCCCTCTGTTTGCAACACTGGACCCTGAAGGGGGGAATGGCAGCAATTATACCTATACCTGGGAACAGAGTGGTGATCTCAGTTCATGGATCACAGCCCAGGGAATCTCAGACCAACCTGCCTATACCGTACCCTCACTGCTGGATACAACCTATTACCGCAGGAAAGTGGAATCAGGATCCTGCATATCCTATTCGGATACTCTGACCATCACAGTACTCCCCCTTTTAAACAACAATATAATTGCTGAATCCCAGATCATTTGTAACAACCAGGTGCCTGAAGAACTCACGGGTCCCGTTCCCATCGGGGGGCAGCCCGGAGACAAGCGATACCAGTGGTATCAAAGACAGGAACCAGGCAGCTGGAGTCCGGTAGCTACCACCCAAAATTATTCTCCTCCCTCCCTGCCTTTCGGAATTTACGATTACCGGAGAGAAGTGTACTCAGGCTCCGATGATGCCTGCATTAATATGAGTGACAGCGTTAGGATCATTGTTCATCCTGATATTACCGGCAACAGCATCGATTACCCTTCCGATACCATTTGTGCTGCCCTCCCCGAAGATTTTCTAATCCTTTCCGGAAATCCACCCTCTGGGGGAGATGGGTCAAATTACCTTTACCGCTGGCAAATTGCCGATAATCAGGGAGGCCCCTGGAATGATGGTCCAGCAGGGTTCCAATCAGGTAGCTATTCCCCGGGAACAATCAATGAAACTGCCTGGTTCCGAAGGATAGTCTATTCCGGAAACGACAGCGCCTGCATCAGTACCAGCAATGATCTGAAGCTGGAAGTCCTGGATTCCATTACCAATAACCTGATTTCCGACGATCAGACTCTTTGTCAGTTTACACTGCCGGAAACCCTTACGGGTCAAGCACCCCAGGGGGGTATTACCGGAGATTACGATTTTGGATGGGAATTCCGAAAGGATGACACAAATTGGGCCCCTGCTTCCGGAGATCCTTCAGACCAAAACTACATTCCTCCCATTGCCGACGATACAAGCTACTTCTTTTTCCGGAGGAATGTTTACTCCGGGCCCGACAGTACCTGCCGGAATACAAGTAATGTAGTCACCCTTACCGTTCAGCCTTCCCTTAGGTTCAATACCTTTGAAGATCCTTTGGACTTCAAAGAATGTGTTGGTAGTCAAGTCTTTATTGACGGTGTTCCTGTCGATGGTGGAGACGGGATAGAGAGGAGCTATATATGGCAGGACAGTACCTCGTTTTATAGCTGGCAGGATGCTGGTGAACCGGATAATCAGGAGGATTATACAAGATCCCAGCTAAATGAACCTGCATGGTTCCGGAGAATTGCTATTTCGGGTGAATGCCGGGATACCTCCGAAATAATCATGGCCGATACCCTTTCAAGGCCCGTATTGCTTAACCTTACCACCACGGCTGATACCATTTGCCATGATCAGGATGATTTTTACCTGATCCTTGAGATTTTCAGTGAAGAGGGTTCACCGGCACCTTACACAGTTGAATTCCTTAATGGAGTGGACGCTGAAGCGGAGGGTGCGTCCCTTCAGACCAATCTGGATTCGGTAAATGTAACTTTTGAGAATCGTTTTCTGACCGGATTCACATTTACCATTGCCGGAATTACCGACAATAATGGTTGTGCGGCTGTTACCGGACTGGAACGGTCGGTGCCCCTGTGGGTAAACCGTGCTCCGGATCCGGGAATTGTGAAAACCGACGATCCACTTCTCGTATGCGGCCCTTCTTTTAGTCTTACAGCCGACCCGGATACCGAGGTGCCCCTGGGTTTCTGGACCCTCAATAATCCGGATATCCGTATCGATGATCCCGAAAATACCCTGATCAACCTTGACCATGTTAATCCTGCATTTGACCGTGATTCGGTTTATGTATACTACAATCAGGAAACCCGCAGTTGTCCGGGAAGAAAAGATTCTATTCTGGTCAGGATGTTTGAACAACCTGAAACCCCTCAAATCCTTGAGGGAGATACCCTGATACTTTTTATCGTTGATAATACCCTGCTAACGGGCAGCGAACCCAGTGCAGGTTCATTTGAGTGGGAGGTGAGTTCAGCTAATGCAAGCCTTAGCTCATCCCTGCAAAATCCGGTACGGGTAAATGAGGTGCCCATTGATGAGGAAGTGGTTGTTTCCTACCGCATCAGTAACGGGATCTGCCAGAGTATGGTCGATCAGATTCTGATCGACCGAAGGGAGGTAAGAGTATACGAAGGAATATCCCCGGACCGTACCCCGGGTCAGAACGATTTCCTTATTGCGGAAGGGTTGGATGTGGAGGGTGCAACCTTCAATTTCCAGATTTTTTCAACCCAGGGGATGCTGGTCAGAGAGATCACTTCTGAGGACATAGGAAGATTAGGCTTTGAAACCGGATTGGAGTTTAACGGATTGGAACTATGGGATGGTAAGGCAAACAACGAACAGGATTTTGTACCCCCGGGAACCTATTATTATGTACTTATTGTCGATTATAAGGATAGGGAGTTTATTGATAAAGGATTTATTGTGGTAAAATAAGCAGTGAAAAAATTAGCAGGCATATTACTGGTTTTTCTCCCGATTGTGGCATTGGCACAGTTTGAGGTACCCAGGCTTAGTCAGTATCTGAACAATGGGCTATCCAATAACCCTGCCTATGCAGGAAGCCGGGATGCTTTGAGTTTTACAGGTGTACACCGGTCCCTGTACACCGGTTTTGAAGGAAACCCCACCGGATTTATGGCCGCACTGCACACTCCCCTGAAAAAAGGAAACGTGGCTCTTGGATTGACCGTGGAGAATAAGTCTTATCCGGGCTATGCCAATACTGGTGTTTATGGACATTATGCATTCAGAACCTGGCTTGGTGGGGTGAGGTTGAGTATGGGACTGAGAGCAGGGCTGTACAATTATAAACTTAATTACTCAGATCTGCTTCTAAAAGACGGTACCGATCAGGCTTTCAATGCAGATCACGGATTTGCACCGAATTTCGGAGCAGGGGTCTACCTTTATAACAATCGCTTTTTTGCGGGATTGTCCGTTCCCTATTTGCTCAACCTACCGGATTCGTCGGGTTCAATCGGATTCGATACCAGAAGTTACCGCTACCTGTTAACAGGGGGATATTTGTTTACTATCTCTAATAATTTTAAGCTCAAGGCCTCATCCATGGTTGAATACTCCATTTCCAGGATTGATGTACAGGGCGGACTGAATTTCATTCTTTTCGAGGACAAACTCTGGCTAGGGGAATTGTACAGATATACGTCCAAAACCCTGACCAGCATGATCGAGTTCCAGGTAAGCCGTCCCCTGCGCATAGGCCTGGCCTACGATTATTCCTTTACTAACCTTTCAAGGGTTTCCAACGGTTCACTTGAAGTGATGTTCCGGTATGAGTTTAATTTTAAAGCCGATGTGGCAAGCCCCTTCTATTTCTGATATGATGCGAATCCCTAACATATCATCCCTGTTCTTCCTGGTGTTGACCATGACCCCGGTCATTACGGAGGGACAATCCAACTACGACCTAAGGAAACACGACTTATCCACTAACAACTTTAATGAGGTGGCTCCGATTATCTACAGGAACATGCTTATTTTCAACTCCGATAAGACCACGGGTTCCACAACCCGGCGAAGCGATGCGGAAAACCGTCCCTTTTTTCATATGTACATGATTGAGAAAAATGAAAACGGGGAATGGGGAAACGAAAAGCCTTTTGCTCCTTCCCTCAGAACCCTGCTTAATGACGGCCCTGTAAGTATTTCCGGAGATGGACAACTTATGGTGATTACCCGGAATTTCGCCCAGGTCGCATTCGGGAACAACGTAAAAGGAAACGCCAATGTCGGACTTTTCTTTGCGGACAGTACCCAGGATGGGTGGAGCAATCTGAGGGAATTCAGATATAACGATGCAAATGCACTTACCACTCATCCAAGCCTGGATTCATCCGGAACCACCCTTTTCTTTGCTTCAAACCGCGAAGGCGGATTTGGCGGATTCGACCTCTATATTTCCAGGAATGTAGACGGGCGATGGCAATCCCCTCAGAATCTTGGTCCAACCGTGAATACCACCGGAAATGAAATATTCCCCTATATTCATCCTTCAGGAAGATTGTATTTTTCTTCAGATGGGATCGACAATATACGGGGATACGACATTTATTATACAGATTTTTTTAACGGTAAATGGTATACTCCGGTTATTCTTCCTCCCAGGTTTAATTCTACAAGGGATGACTTTACCTATTATATTGACTCGGATTACAGTGCCGGGTTCCTGACCTCAAACCGGAATGGTACCATGGATATTTTTGAATTCGAAACCAGTCTTCCTTCCTTCGATGTTTGCCGCAAGCAGGTCGAAAATAACTATTGCTATGTGTTTTATGAAGAAAACACTGTTTCACTTGATACCACTCTGTATCACTATGAATGGAGCATGGGCGACGGTACGAAAGTCAGGGCCATGGAAGCGGAACATTGTTTTGAAGGTCCGGGCGATTACCTGATCCAGTTGAATGTGGTGGATAAATTAACCGGAATTGTCCAGTTTAATCAGGCAGAATACCTGGTTGAGGTCCGAAAGGTTATTCAACCCTACATTACTGCACCCGATACGGTAAGTGTAAACCAGGAAGTAACCTTAAGTGCCACCGAAACCTACCTTGGGGATGCAGAACCAGCGGAGTTCTATTGGGAGTATGGAGACGGAAATAAAAATATCGGGGCAAATACCCAGCATGTATTCTTAAGCCCTGGATTCTATCAGGTTAAGCTGGGAGTAATAGAAGTAAGCTCTGATCCTGAAACCGCAAGGCGTTTCTGTGCGTATAAGAGCATTGTTGTTACGGAATAATTTTTGATATATTTAAAAGTCAAACCCGGAAAAATTGTCGCAATAGTAGATGTTTTTTGCAGACAATTTAACTAGATCAATATGAGATTAAAAATACTATTCTTCTCCCTTATCCTTGTGCTTTCTTACGGGTTGTACGGACAACCCGTTCCTAACATTGAGGAGAATATTCCATACCTTATGACTTTCGGTCCTTCAGCAGAAACCAGCTGGGGGGACGACGATTTTTCCCAGACTTTCTTTTTTCTTTTCCCAAAGGACTATTCCAAACCGGTTTTTATTTGGGTTTATGACCCGGATATTGGAGGAAAAGTCGATGAAATAAATGGAATTTGGAATACCAGGATCAATTATTCCATTTACGGAGGTGAAGGATGCTGGTCGGAAGAGGATGCCCAGGGAACTGATCCCATTGGAAATTATAAAAGCGGGACCCTTCTGGCCTCCAAGACATTCGGGGAAGACCCGAGGTACGACGATAACTGGTATGTTTTCGGACCTTTCAATCCTACCGAAGGAGAATATGTTGAGAAGTACGATGGCAATGTATTGAAAATGATAAGTGAAGGGATAACCGGCGACGACGGAAACCTTTACCAGTATTATATCAGTAGCTCTCCTGATGAAAGAATTTCCATTGAAGGTGCCAACGCCTTTGCCTACGAATATTCCTTCCGTATGCACGACGAAGTTGAACAGGTTTCTCACATCTATCCCTATGTGGACTCAGAAACCATATCCATCAGAATGTCTAACTTTGACTGGGATAACGATGGATTTATCCGTATCGTGTCGGTCGCAAGAAAAGGTCAACTGGGTAAGGTATCTGCCGAAGATAGCTGGGACATGAGCGAATTTAAGATTTACGACGAAGAAATAAATACCTCCCTCGATATTCAGTTTATCAAGAAGAAAAATCCGCCAACCGTTAGGAATAACAATGTGGTAATTTATGTAAAGAACCAGTATAATCGAAATCTCGAATTTTTTACCAGTCCCATCGGGGGAGTTCCGAAATATAAGTATAGTATCGGTGTTCGTAAATCAGGAAACGAATAAATTTGTATTTGTGAATCGTACCAGAAATATCTTATTACTTGTCTTATTCCTTTTCATTTTTTTCAATGCTGAGGCACAAAATTACCGGTTTTTAAACTATGGTACCGTAAATGGCCTCTGCGATAATTTCATTTATAATGTTGTACAGGATGAAGATGGTTATTTGTGGCTTGGCACAGGCGAAGGTGTCTGCCGCTTTAACGGACTGGTTTTTGATTCGGAGTTCAGAGGGGATACCCTTCCTTCCACTCCCGTTAAATCCAGTTTCAGAGACAGCCGGGAGAGGATCTGGTTCGGATTTGATAACGGACAAATCGCTGTATTGGATGAAAATGTTTTCCGCCTCATCATTCCCAGGGAAGATTACCTGAGTGCCATAAATGCCATTAGCGAAGACTCGAGAGGAAGGATCATTGCAGCTACCCAGAATAAAGGACTGATCAGAATAAACGAGCAATTTGAATTGCAGTATTTCCTAAAAGGGATTGAAGGCCAATTCATCTCCTCCCTTGAAGTAACCCTGGAAGATGACCTTCTGATCGGAACCTTCGATGGTCTTTTTCTCTTTCGGTTTCTAACCGATGATTCCGGAGTTGAACTTATCGGGAGGTTCGAAGATATCCCCTACTCGAATGTACATGTGATCGCCAGGGAAGGTGAGGAGAATGATTTTTATATCGGAACAGAAGATATGGGGCTTTATTTCCTGACAACCCATGGCGCTGATATTCAGTCTTATGTAATTGAGAAGATCGGAGAGGAACTTGGGCTTCAATATACAGATGTAACCGATATTTATAAGGATCCGGACGAAAACCTCTGGATCGCCTCGGGTGGTGACGGTATATTCCGCCTTGAATATTCTTCGGAGGCGGACAATTATATCCGTATTGCTCAGTACAACCAGGATAACGGACTGACCAGTGGCTATATTGAAGAAATATTTGCCGACATTGAAGGCAATATCTGGTTTGGCAGCTTTGGAGCCGGACTCAGCGTTCTGAAAGAACAGTCGCTTCGTTTTTATGTACCTAATAACCAGGAATTTGGTGAGAGTGTTCTTTCGCTGACACAGGTGGGCGATCAATATTGGCTGGGAGGGGAGAACGGTATTCTGGTTACGGATCTTTCGGGAAAAAACGAGACTTTTATCGGCAGTGGTAAAGGATTACCCACCGACAGGATTCAATCACTCTACTATGACGGAAACGGATGGGTTTGGGCAGGTACGGTTAGAAGTGGTTTGTACAGGATCAACAAAAACACTTTGAGCGCAACCCGGTACTTCCGCTCCCAAAATACACTGGAAAATTCAGTGAATGACATAACCGGATTGGAAGATTCCCTGTGGATTGCAACCAATGGTGGGGTATTTCGCTTTATACTCCCCACAGGAGAAAGAAAGCATTATACAACCATAGACCTCCTGCCGCATAACAAGGTGAGAAGCCTGTTTCTCGACTCCTCGGGAAATCTCTGGATAGCAACCAGAAGTAACGGTCTTTACAGCTTGTCGCAGGCAGATGAACTTCAAATAGATATCCCTTCCGAACTGGAATTCATCTCCATAACGGAAGACAGCAAGGGAGATCTCTGGGCTGTAACCAATGGAGACGGGGTTTTTGAATTTAAGAAAGACAGTCCGGGTTATTATTCCACCAATGAAGGCCTTCGTTCAAATTTTGGATACAGTATCGCCGAAGATATTAATGGGAATATCTGGATCGGCCACAGGCAGGGTCTCAGTCGCATCAATCCTGACCGCAATAATATAGAAGTATTCAGTCTGAAACAGGGTATTCTTGCAGATTTTAATGAAAACGCGGTCATTATAAGTACCTCAGATAAGTTACTTTTCGGAAGTTCACTGGGTGTAATTCAATATGACCCTTTCCAGGATAAGCCCGATAGCGTTGCCCCCATTCTGAGTATTACATCCCTTGAAATATCGGATGAAGAATACGATTTTACAGAGCCGGTGGACCTTCCCTATGGAATCTACAAGATACGTATAGAATTTGTGGGTATAAACCTGAAAAATCCTGAAGAAGTACTCTATCAGTACAAGCTGGATGGGTATGATGACTGGTCCGAACCTTCGCCGGTACCCTATGTAAACTATTCACGGGTTGAAGATGGAAATTATACCTTTATGCTTCGTGCCTGCGACGAAAGCGGTATTTGCACTACCGAACCTCTCACCCTGAAAATCAGTGTGAAGATCCCAATCTGGAAAACCTGGTGGTTTATCCTTTCGGTCATTTTAATTCTGATTGCTACCGTATACATAATCATCAAGGTTCGTGAAAGACGGCAAAAGCAGATACAGGAATATCTTCAAAAAGCACTCGACGAAAGGACCCGTGAGGTAATGATGCAGAAAGAAGAGATCGAGAACAAGAACCGGGATATTACCGATAGCATCAACTATGCCCAACGTATTCAGGCAAGTATATTACCCCCGGTAAAACGGCTGGAAGGGACCTTCTCCGGCAGCTTTGTGTTTTATCAGCCAAGGGATATTGTGAGCGGCGACTTTTACTGGTATGATAAAGTCTGGGGCAACAAGTTTGTGATCGTTTGTGCCGATTCAACCGGTCATGGAGTCCCCGGTGCATTCATGTCCATGATTGGGACCACTCTCATCAAGGATATTTGCTCCCGTCCTGAAGTAAGTTCCCCATCCGAAATTCTTGACACGCTCGACCGTGAGATACAGGAAGCCCTTAACCAGAACCTGGATGCAGAGAAATCCAATGACGGGATGGATATTATCGTTGCCGAAATCGACCTCAGAACCAACTATCTCAGGGTGGCCTCAGCGATGCGTCCCATCATTCTTTACATTGATGGTGAACAGGTCTATGTGAAAGGATCCAGGAATTCCGTCGGAGGCAGATTCGATGAAGAAGTTGAAGAAAAGACCTTCCGTAATGAAGGATTCCAGCTTTCCAAGGGTGATCTGATCTACATGTTCTCAGACGGTTATCCTGATCAGTTCGGAGGGCCTTTGGGAAAGAAATTCAAAATGGTCCGCCTTAAAAACCTGCTCAGGGATATTCACGATAAACCCATGGATGAACAGTATAACTATGTGAAAAGCAATTTTATGCTCTGGAAAGAAGATCTGGAGCAGGTAGACGACGTACTGTTTATGGGGATAAAAATCTAAGCTAACAGGTTAAATTCTGTAATTCAACGAAATAAGGGAATATCTTCCTCTTCTGGTTCTGCCACTATTACCACTTCTGTAGTATCGGTATTGCTCCGGTTGAAATCACGATCGGTAATGTAAAAAGTGTAAAAAATAGTGTCATACTGAAAATTCTTATATTCAAGATCCACCGTTATGGTACCCTTTAGGGTTTTATTCTGACCGGTTCTCTCAATAAAGGGAATCCTGAAATTCTGCGATTCCAGGTCCTCAATTTTTTGGAATTCTCCATCTTTAAAGTCATACAAGCTCATAAATAAGTTGTATTTCAGGGAATCATCGATATTGGTGCTTTCGGGTGCGACCATCCCAATGTTACCATCACCGTCGATAAATTCAAAGGACATTCTGCCAAGGAGAAATTCATTTCCAAGTGCATCGGTGGTAATAAACAGGCTGAACGATTCGTAGTTTATTCTGGGTTCATCGGGATACGACTGTATTTCCTCGCATGAAGCAATTGCCAGAATAAGCAGGATCAATGCCAATGGTAAAAATAGTAGTCTTTTCATTAAGGCCTGAATTTCAAATAACAAACGCAAAAATTATGCTAAAAGTTTATTTCTTACGGAAAAAGATTTGAATCGGAACTCCTGTGAAATTAAAATTTTTTCGTAACTGATTTTCAAGATATCTTCGGTAAGGTTCTTTTACATACTGCGGAAGGTTACAGAAAAAGGCAAAACTGGGGGCATGGGTTCTCAACTGGGTTACATATTTGATTTTAATGAATTTGCCCTTTACTGCCGGGGGGTGATAGGCTTCAATTGCATTCAACATTACCTCATTAAGCCTGGAAGTAGGGATCTTCTTTTTTCGGTTTTCATAAACCTCCATAGCGATATCCAAAACCTTTTGAAGTCTGAGTTTTGTGATAGCGGAGGTGAAGATTATGGGCACATCCTCGTAAGGCTCCAGACGTTGTTTTAGCATCTTTTCGTATTCCAGGGCTGTTTTGCTGTCTTTTTCAACCAGGTCCCACTTGTTCACAAGAACAACCACTCCTTTCCGGTTCCTTTCTGTGAGTCGGAAGATATTAATATCCTGACCTTCGATTCCACGGGTGGCATCCAAAAGCAGTAGGCATACATCGGAACGTTCAATGGATCGAACCGATCGCATAACCGAGTAAAACTCCAGATCATCACTTACTTTTGATTTTTTGCGCAAACCCGCAGTGTCGATGATGTAAAAATCGTGATTGAATTTATTGAAACGGGTTTCCACGGAATCACGGGTGGTCCCTGCCACGGGAGTTACAATGTTCCGGTCCTCATCCAACAGGGCATTGATGAGAGATGACTTTCCAACATTGGGTCGTCCAATCACTGCAAATCTTGGAAGTTCGTCATTCTCCACCTGAGGTTCAGGATCAAAATTTTCTACCAGTTCGTCCAGCAGTTCACCGGTACCACTTCCGTTCACCGAAGAAACCGGGTAAAGTTCACCCAGTCCGAGTTTATGAAATTCATGAATATCCGGCAATTTTGAGGAATCGTCAACCTTGTTTACCACCAGAAATATTTTTTTGCCCGATTTTCGGAGAATCTCCGCAATGGCATTGTCCAGATCCGTGATCCCATTCATTACATCCACGAGGAAGAGGATGATATCCGATTCCTCAATGGCTAGCATTACCTGTCGATTAATCTCCTCTTCGAAAATATCTTCCGAATTGGCAACATACCCTCCTGAATCGATCACAGAGAATTCCACTCCCTTCCAGTAAGCCTTTCCATAATGCCGGTCACGAGTAACTCCGCTGGTTTCATGGACAATGGCGCTGCGGGTTTCAGATAAACGGTTGAAAAATGTGGATTTACCCACGTTGGGACGTCCCACGATGGCTGCAATTCTTGGCATTCAGATTGGATTTAATGATAACCGAGGTCCCGGAGTGACTTTTCATTGTTTCTCCAGTCCTTTTTCACTTTTACATGAAGGGACAAAAATACTTTTTTATCGAAGAACTCTTCAAGTTCCAGGCGGGATTCTGTTCCCACTTTCTTGAGGGACTCTCCGTTTTTACCTATGAGTATTGCCTTCTGACTATCCCTTTCCACAAAAATGATGGCTGAGATACGGTTCATTTTTTCTTCCTCCAGAAAGGATTCAATCTCGATCTCGACCGAATACGGAACCTCCTGATGGTAATGCAAAAGGATTTTTTCACGAATGATCTCGGAGGTAAAAAACCGTTCTGATTTGTCCGAAATTTCCTCTTTTGAATAGTAGGGGGGGCCTTCCGGCAGTTGCTCCAGAATGAGGGTGAGTAAGTTTTGAACATTAAAGTCTTTCCTGGCTGAAACCGGCACAAAAAGTGCATCGGGAAGGATCTCCTTCCATTCAGACTGTAGTTTTTCCAGTTCCTCCTGATTGCACAGGTCAATTTTATTCATCACCAGGAATACCGGGATCCCGGCATTCCGGATTTTGCCGGCATAATATTCTTCCAGTCCGGGTTTTCTTTTAACATCGGTAACAAAAAGCAGAATATCGGCATCGATCAGAGCCGACCTGGCTGCTTTGAGCATAGCTTCCTGAAGCTTATATCCGGGTTCAAGAATTCCCGGAGTATCTGCAAAAACGATCTGATAATCTTCAGTATTGAGGATCCCGTGTATGCGATGGCGGGTCGTTTGAGCTTTGGAAGTTATGATGGAAAGCTTTTGACCCAGCATCAGGTTCATAAGGGTGGATTTACCCACGTTGGGTTCCCCAATGATGTTGACAAAGCCGGATCTGTGTTTTTGCTCAGACATAAATTAGCTGGACATTTTTAGCATGGAGATCTCTTTTTCCGTAAGGAACCTCCATTTACCCCTGGCAAGGTTCTTTTTTGTTAAGCCGGCAAAGAACACGCGGTCGAGCTTAACCACATTATACCCCTGGGATTCAAAGATCCTTCTTACAATCCGGTTGCGCCCGGAGTGGATTTCAATACCGACCTCGGATTTATTATCAGGGTTTACATAACTGATCCCGTCAGGTTTAATGAAACCGTCTTCAAGAGTAATGCCCGAAGCCAGTTTTTTCATGTCCATGGCCTTCAGATTCTTATCCAGGAAAACATGATAGATCTTTTTTTGGTTGTACTTGGGATGGGTCAGTTTTGAGGTCAGCTCTCCGTCGTTGGTAAGAAGCAATACTCCTGTTGTGTTGCGGTCGAGCCTGCCTACGGGAAATACCCTGCTTTTCCCTGCATCTGCTAACAGGTCAAGAACGTTTTTACGGTCGTCAGGATCATCGGTCGTGGTTATGTAGTCTTTGGGTTTATTCAGAAGAATATAAATTTTTTTCTCAGCAGATATTACCTTTCCTTCGTATTTTACCACATCTCCCGGCTTGACCTTTACACCCATTTCCGTGATCACTTCATCATTCACGGTTATCTTTCCTTCCTTAATGAAAACATCGGCTTCCCTGCGGCTGCAAAGCCCGGAACTGGCAACAAACTTGTTCAGGCGTGTAAGGTTATCCTGTTTTTTTTTTGGAGGATCGGAGGGCTTCTTCACAGGGGCACTGCCTATTCCTTCTTCTTCTGATTTAACCGGTTTTTTTACGACCGGATCAAAACGCAGTTCTTTGCGCTTCTGATCTTTATGACTGTTACGCCCGGGGGTGTAATCACTCTTTTTTCCGGCCGAGGATGTAAAAACCTTCTCAGATTTTACAGGGCCAGACTTTCTGGGTCTGCGTTTTCTTTTTTTCTGATCCATTGAAATAAAAGGTACGGACTGATATACTATAAAGTTAATTTGAATTAAGCAGGCAAAATTAATCGAAAAAACTCAAATATGAGGGAATTATATTAATTTTATAATAGCGGCTTTTTTTATTACTTGCAAGTTATTCTTTTTTATGTTCTGCTGCAAAGTTTTTTTAGAGCTTTAAGCCCAATTTAGAAGGATTAAAGGAATATAAGGCATATGACACTAATAACATCCATTTCGGGAATAAGAGGTACCATCGGGGGCATTCCCGGTGAAAATCTGACTCCGGTTGACATCGTCAGTTTTACCACGGCCTTTGCACGTTTCATAAGGAAAAAGGCTCAGAAGGAAAAAATCAGGATCGTGGTCGGAAGGGATTCCCGTAAATCTGGTCCCATGTTGGAACAACTGGTTACCGGCACCCTTATGGCCATGGGAAGCGATGTAGTCCTTCTTGGACTTGCAACGACTCCCACGGTTGAATTGGCAGTACCCCTTGAAGAGGCCGATGGAGGAATTATCCTTACCGCCAGTCATAACCCGGGTGAATGGAATGCACTTAAACTGGTAAATGAAAAAGGGGAATTCATTAGTGCATCGGATGGACGGGAACTAATGACAACCATAGAAAAAAAGGAGTTCGAATTTACGGCCTGGAACAAACTGGGTAAAATTACTTATAACGAAGATTATGCTGACAGGCATATTGAAATGATCAAGTCCCTGTCACTCGTGAATACTGATCTGATCCGTAAAGCCGGGTTCAGGGTAGTGGTGGATTGTGTGAATTCGGTTGGAGGGATCATAATCCCTGATCTTCTCAAAGAACTGGGGGTAAAGGAAGTAATCGAATTGTATACCGAACCCAACGGTGATTTTCCGCACAATCCCGAACCCCTTCCCGAAAACCTGACCGAAATTGCAGCGAAGATTATTGAAGAAGGGGCCGATCTGGGTTTTGTGGTTGATCCTGATGTTGACCGTCTGGCGATCATCAATGAGGACGGATCCATGTTCGGGGAGGAGTACACCCTGGTTGCAGTGGCCGATTATGTCCTTTCAAAGACTCCGGGGAATACCTGTTCCAACCTTTCTTCAACCCGCGCTCTTAAGGATATTTCCCGAAATTATGGGGTGGAGTATTTTGCCTCCGCGGTGGGTGAGGTAAATGTGGTAGAAACCATGAAGGCGCATAATTGCGTGATTGGAGGTGAGGGCAACGGAGGCGTGATCTATCCCGAATTGCATTATGGGCGGGATGCCCTGGCAGGCATCGCCCTTTTCCTTTCTCATCTGGCGGAATCGGATAGGAAACCTTCCGAATTAAAGAAGAAGTACCCGGGCTACGTTATTTCAAAAAATAAAATTCAATTGGATAAGGGAATGAATCTGGACAATCTGCTGTCTAATATTAAGGAAAGATTCAGGGATTATCCTGTTAATGATACCGACGGAGTAAAGATCGAATTCGAAAGCGGCTGGGTCCACTTGAGAAAATCCAATACAGAACCGATAATACGAATTTATGCCGAACATAAATCGGTGCAGGAAGCCGATAATCTCGCAGGAAAAGTAATGGAAGAAATAAAAAAAATGCAGTGAACGGACTAAAATCCAGATTATTGCGTTTTAATGTTCTGAAAACCCCTGTTCAACCCTGATTTTGAAATCTGATTAATCCCTAATAGTACTGAACGTGAAACGAAAAGTATTGATTCCCTTATTGGCCATTGTTCTTGTGATGATCGCAGTGGTCGTTTATTCCCTGGCCTCCAATCCCGAAAAAGCAGTTCTGCTTACTGCCGAGGCTGAAAGGGATTTCTTTGAAATTATCGTAAATGTGACTGGCGAATTACAGGCTGAAAGCTCAGTTGAGATTACTGGCCCCTCTCAGCTTCGCAGCCGCAGCCTCCGTCTCAGATCCATTAAGATCCAGGATCTGATTACCGAAGGAACCGTCATAGATTCGGGCGACTGGGTGGCGACGCTCGACCGCTCTGAAGCGGACAATTCCCTGAAGGATATCCTTGATGAACTGGAGAAAATTGAATCCCAGTACATTAAGACCAAGCTCGATACCACCATTCAGCTCAGACAGTTAAGAGATGAACTCATCAATCTGAATTTTGCCATGGAAGAACGGAAGATCGCTCTGGAACAATCCCAGTACGAACCACCCGCCACCATACGTCAGGCGCAAATCGATCTGGATAAGGCTGAAAGGGCCTATGATCAGGCTAAGCGAAACTATGAACTTAAGGTACGGCAGGCCCAGGCCGATATGAAGGAAGTATCCATCAACCTTTCCAAACAACAGAGAACCCGCGAAGAAATGGAGGAGGTCCTTCAGAATTTCGATATTTTTGCCCCCGCTCCCGGAATGGTCATTTATAAAAAGGAGTGGAACGGTCAAAAGCGCACCGTAGGCTCAGAAATAAATCCCTGGGACCTTACCGTTGCCACCCTGCCCGACCTATCAACCCTGATATCCAAGACCTACATAAACGAGATTGATATCAGCAAGGTGAAAAAAGGACAGATGGTTCGGATAGGCGTGGATGCCTTCCCGGAAAAGGAATTTACCGGTGTGGTAACCGATGTGGCCAATATCGGGGAACAACTGCCCAACACCGATGCCAAGGTTTTTGAAGTGATTATCCGTCTTAACGAAAGAGATCCCATTCTACGCCCTTCGATGACAACCAGCAACAAGATCATAACCCGTGAGTATCCGGATGTACTGTCTGTTCCGATTGAAGCTGTCTATAACGACGACAGCCTTTCTTATGTTTACCGGAGCAATAATGTGAAGCAGATCGTTATGCTTGGGGAATCCAATGAGAATTTCATCATTATTGAGAAAGGGCTTGAGAAAGGAGATGAGGTCTATCTCTCCCTTCCTGATAATCCGGAAAGCTTCCGGCTCCAGGGTACGGAGCTGATCGAGGAAATCATTCAGAAGAAAAAGGAGGAAGAAAAAGCTGAACAATCTGAAGCGGAGAAACAGAAACAGGGGCCTCCCCGCCGTGGAAGAAGAGGAAATGCTAACAGACCCGGGTAATCATGGGCAGGTATTTTCACGACATAGTCATTGCCCTAGAATCCATCATGGCAAATAAACTGAGGAGTTTTCTCACTGCCCTGGGCATTATTTTTGGAGTGGCTGCAGTGATCAGCATGCTTGCCATTGGTAAAGGGGCACAACAGGAGATACTGGAGCAGATAAAAATGGTGGGGGTTAACAACATCATGATTTCCCCTATTGTAAAGCCCCAGGGAGGGGAATCCGATTCGGATGATTCCTCCAACGGCAAGCAAAAATCCAAGTACTCTCCAGGCCTTCATCTGAAAGATGTGGAAGCCATCAAGAAAGTTCTGCCCACCGTTAAAAGAGTTTCTCCGGAAATCGCTCTCAATTCCTTTGTGGTCCAAAACGGACGAAGATCCACTGCCAAGCTGCTGGGTGTTTACAACGAATACTTCGATATCTTCAACCTTCAACTATCCTCCGGAACAGTATTTAACGATTTTCAAAGTGAAAACGGAATACCGGTATGCTTGATCGGTGCCAATATTGCACATACTTTTTTCAGCGGTGAGAATCCGGTGGGTAAATACATTAAGTTTGACAAGGTTTGGCTAAGGGTAGTGGGTGTACTCGAACGAAATGATATCAAGGTTAGCGGTTTCGAAAATACCGGGGTCAACGTTATGAACGACAACATCTATGTACCCGTGAAAACCATGTTGCTGAGGTTTCAGAACCGGGCCCTGGTGGGTAGCAGGATGCAAACTCAAAGCGGAGGATTTTACGGATTCTTTTTCTTCTCCACCAGTACCGATCCAAACCAGAATAACCAGGGAAATTATCATCAACTGGACAAAATTATTGTTCAGGTGAACGAATCGGCAGAACTCAATCCCTCCACCGAACTGCTTTCCAGGCTGCTGCTCAGAAGGCACCAGGAGGTTGAAGATTTCGAAATAACCGTTCCGGAACTCCTGCTCAAACAGGAACAACGAACCAAGGATATTTTCAATATTGTACTGGGGGCCATAGCCAGTATTTCCCTTTTGGTGGGAGGTATAGGCATAATGAATATCATGTTTGCCTCGGTGATGGAAAGGATCAAGGAGATTGGAACAAGACTGGCCATAGGTGCGCGGAAAAAGGATATCGTTGTGCAATTCCTGGCCGAGGCGGTCCTGATCTCGGTGACCGGCGGACTCGTTGGGGTTATGATTGGGATCATTGCTGCCAAGCTTATTATGGAACTCTCAGGTATTTTGACCATTATATCTCCTTTCTCAGTGATAATCGCGTTTGTGGTTTCTGCCTCGGTGGGTATCATCTTTGGTTATTCACCGGCCAAAAGGGCTTCTGAGAAAGATCCTATTGAATCATTACGCTATGAATAAATCTGTTTTGTTTTTATTGATCCTTTCCGGACTGACTCTAACATGCCGGTCCCAGGAAACCCGGGAATATGGTTTTGAGGATATCCTATACATCGCCCGTCAGAGATCCCCACAGGCGGTTCTGGCAAGACACCGGTTTCGCCAGAGTTACTGGGAATATCGAACCTATAGGGCCGAATTCCTGCCTACGCTGAGAATGAATGCGGTAATACCCGACCTTAACCGTTCCATCGACCGTATCACCCTGCCCGACGGTTCTGATGCATTCGTTGAACGAAAATTGGTCAATTCTACCGCTAACCTGGAGCTGAGTCAGAATATCGGATGGACCGGGGGTAGCATTTTCATGAGTTCCGATCTCCAAAGAATTGATATACTTGGAGATGACGGTGGAAGCTCCTACCTGTCCTATCCCGTCTCCATTGGAATCCGTCAACCGGTCAATGGATACAATGAAATGAAATGGCAAAGGGAAATAGAACCCCTGAAATACCAAAAGGCTGAGCGGGAGTACATTCAATCTTTGGAACAGGTTACCCTGAGAGCAGTGCAATATTTCTTCGACCTTGCCCTGGCCCAGAAAAACATTGAAATCGCAGAGATGAATTTTTCCAATGCCGATACACTGTATCAAATTGCAAAAGGAAGATACCAGCTTGGAACCATAGCCGAAAATGAACTGTTGCAAATGGAACTGGCTTTTCTGAATACGGGTACGGAGCTGAACCAGGCCGAGATTGATCTGGAAATCAATAAGTTTCAGCTTAATTCCTTTCTGGGGTTGAATCAGGAGGATAATATCAAACTCATCATTCCTGCAGAAATCCCGGACTTGGAAGTGGAACTGGGACTCGCCCTGGAAAGGGCCAGGATCAATAATCCGGATGTTCTGGAAAGACAGCAGCAATTGCTGGAAGCAGACCAGGAAGTACAAAGAGCAAAATCTGAGAAAGGTCTGAATGCCACGTTATTTGCCAGCTTCGGATTAAGTCAGCAGGCAGAAACCCTTAAGGAAGTGTACCTTAATCCTCAGGACCAGGAAAGAGTCAGGGTCGGCGTTGAACTTCCTATACTGGATTGGGGTTTAGGTAAAGGGAAGTATCAGATGGCGAAATCGGCCCAGGAAGTGATCAAGACCAATGTGCAGCAGGCAGAGATAGATTTCCAGCAGGAAGTCCTGCTTGAAGTAATGCAGTTTAACCTTCAGGATGAACAGCTCAGGATCGCGGCCAAGGCCGATACCATTGCTCTTAACCGGTTCGAGGTGACCAAACAAAGGTTCCTGATCGGCAAGATCAATGTGCTGGACCTGAATGTAGCCCAGACAGAAAAGGATGTGGCCGCAAGGGGTTACCTCTCTGCCTTAAGAAATTACTGGACCTATTTTTATAATCTGCGGTCCCTGACATTGTACGACTGGCTGAACGAAGAGCCCCTGGAAGAAGACTTTGATATTCTTTTACGATAGATGTATCTTTACATGGAAAGGACAAAAGATCATGAGAAGAGGGTTGGTGACAGGCTGGCTGCTGACCATAACTTTGTTCGCAGCAGCCCGGGATGAAAACAGACTTGTTTATTTCCGCGAATTAACGTATTACAGCGCTTTTGAACAGGACGCTTTTGAAAGGATGGATAGAGGGGACAAGGATTTATTGCGGCTTTTTGCCTCAATCGATCCCGACGTAAATGAGTACATCTACCAAAATTTTCTCACAGATTTTTCCATTCACCTGGAAAAGCTGGATCATAAGCGATTCCATCGTGCCCGGGATGAGAAAAAGGTAGAACTTATCTATGAGTATGTCAATGAAAAAGTTCTCCATCGTTACCAGGAGAAGATCCTTTTTCCACATTTGTTTGCCAATGGAAGCTTCAACTGCCTTACAGCATCGGCCTACTATGGTTTTTTGATGGACTCCCTGGGAATAGAATACGATATCAGGGAAACCTATGAGCACGTTCATCCGGTGGCTTTTCCCCAAAACCTTCAGATTAAAATAGAAACCACGGATCCGGTTACAGGAATCGAGTATTATGATATCAGACTTAAGCGACAATTCGTCAATTATTTACTTGAATCTTCCGTTATCTCTGAAGATGATCTGAATGCCAATACCGTCGAAGAACTCTTCAACCGTTATTTTCTTCCTCCGGCAAGCATAGGTTTGAAAGAGCTTGCCGGACTCCATTACATGAACGACGCGCTATATAAACTCAATGTGGGTGAATATGGGGATGCTTTCGAGCAAATAAAGAAAGGTTTCTACATTTATCCTTCCGACAGGATGAGCATGATTTTCCAGTTTATCCTCGGAATGGCCATTGAAAGCTCAGGCCTTACCGAAATGGACCAGGCAATCTACCTGGTATACCTTTCAAGGCTGCAGGAAGACCAGCTCAATATGGATGCCTTTACCCAGGGTATCGGAAACAGGCTCGAGCAACTTATCTTTATGGAGAACCGTAGGGAATATGCAGACAGCCTGTATTTTTATTATACCCATGCCATGCATGAAGGGAAGGTGAAGTCCATTTTCGAGTTCCAGTATTACCTCAGAAGAGGCAAATCCCATATCGCTTCTACACAACTGGACGAAGGGCTCAGGTTGCTTCAGGAGGCCTACGCCATTCATCCCTCCAATCCTGAGGTCCAGAATCTTATTCTTTCAACCCTGCTGGTGTTTACCGAGCTGACAACCTCCAAAGACTTTATGGAGAAGATCGAATCCTACTCCCTTAGGTTTCCCGAACTAAATACCAACGGTCTGTTTATTAATCTGAAGATAACAGCCTGCCTGCTTCGAGTGGAGGAACTTTATGGACTTGAGAAAGCAGAAGAGGCCGGGGAATATCTTTCCCGTTTCGAGTCGCTTTACGAAAGTAATATCGGACTCACCCTCGATAAACGCCTGGTAGGAGAGGCTTATTCGGCTGCGGCAGTCTACTATTTTAAAAGATACCGTGAAGACCTTGCTATACATTACCTGGAAAGAGGACTGGAGATCTCCCCGAATAATTTCGAGCTAGAATACAGGCTAAGATCCATTAAAGAATAGCTTACTTGTTTTCGAGCGCCAGGTTTACTTTCCGGCTGACCACCCTTTTGTTGCTTAATTCGGTATTGTATACCGCGGTTATGGTTTCGGTCTCCATAAGATACCCCCCCTTTCCTATGGTGAAGCTGTAATCGGCATGCCCGTTCTTTTCGGAAACCGGCCATAATCCCAAATGCAGAAAAGTATCCCGTTCCAATGCACCTACATAATAGGAGGTACTGGGTCTGGAAGGTGAAAGACTTAACCTTAAAATATACCGGTTATCCAATGCCAGTTGGTCTATATGCTCAATCTTTAATACCGCTTCGTGCCAGATCAATTCCCCATCTTTGGTATATTCTTTTAGTCCCAACCCTGGATAACCCATATGGTACGGTGCTTCCGAGCTTAACTGTCCGTCTTTGTAATACGATTTCCGGATCCCGTGAATCTTACCCTCCCTGTAAGGAATGATGCGAAAGAGCTCTCCGCTTCGATAGTACATTCGTGCTTCTCCCTCCCTTTTATTATCTCTATAGATCATTTTAGCTTTTAACTGACCATTGGGATAGTACATCACAGCAGGTCCTTCCCGCAATCCCATCTCGTAGCTGTATACACTTTCGAGGGTGCCCCCCGGAGTGAAATTCTTGAGCAGGCCATGGGCTTTCCCCTGAAGGGTCTGACTCTCCGTTTTTATTTTTCCGTCGGGGTAATACTCATAAGCCAATTTCTCCTTTTTACCGGTATCCTGCTGATTGCATCCAAGGGTAAACAGGGTAGAGGCAATAATAACTATGAAAACTTTTCGGATCATTGCGTTTTTCTCCTAAGTTACTCATCTTAGCTTGTTATTCCATAAAAGATCTTTTAAAATCTTCTCGCGCCCCTCATTCCAGGGTAAGTTTGATTAACCCCTTTTCTGATTTTATGAACAAGCAGCTTTTTTGAATGTTAATTAACATGTCGGATTAAAAGCAAATCATATAAATAAATGTAGATAATTAACTATTTTCACTTGTTTATTGCTAGTTTTATCTAACTGGAGGGATCTTTCGGAAGAAGCACTTTTTATGAATGTTGAGCAGCGCAATTATTAGGGATATTTGGAGTGTGACTCGTATAATAAAACATTGATGACCAAATAAACATAAACCAATTCTTATGAAAAAGATCACTATTATCGGCGCCGGAAATGTGGGTGCAACCTGCGCAAATGTTATTGCCCATAAGGAACTGGCAAAGGAAGTGGTACTGATCGATATCAAGGAAGGACTTGCAGAGGGAAAGGCATTGGATATCTGGCAGTCCTCTTCCATAAATAACTTTAATACCAGGGTGGTCGGGTCTACCAACGATTATCTGAAAACCAAGGGTTCGGGAATTGTGGTGATCACCTCCGGGTTACCCCGCAAGCCTGGGATGTCGCGGGACGACCTGATAAAAACCAATGCCGGCATCGTGAAGGATGTAACGGAAAAAGTGATCAAGTATTCCCCGGAGGCGATTATCATCGTGGTTTCCAATCCACTGGACGTGATGACATACGCCGCATTTCTTGCGGCCAACAAACCCCATCAGAGGGTCTTTGGAATGGCAGGTACCCTGGATACCGGAAGGTACAAGGCTTTTATTGCCGATGCACTTGATGTTTCCCCGAAAGATATTCATGCCATGCTGCTGGGCGGACACGGAGATACCATGGTTCCCCTGCCCCGGTATACCTCCATTAACGGAATCCCGGTAACCGAATTGCTGAGTGAGGATGTTATTCATAAAATTGTGGAAAGAACCCGAAAGGGAGGCGGTGAGCTCGTAAACCTCATGGGCACCAGTGCCTGGTACGCTCCGGGGGCTGCAGCAGCTCAGATGGTAGAGGCCATTGTGGATGATCAGAACCGGGTGTTTCCTATATGTGCCTACCTCACCGGTGAATACGGACTTAAGGATATCTACCTCGGAGTGCCCGTAAAACTTGGCAGAAACGGCGTAGAAGAGGTGATCGAGATCAATCTTAACAAGGACGAAAAGAAACTGCTACAGGAATCTGCAGAAAGCGTGAAAAGTGTTATGAAAGTCCTGGATGACATGAAGTTGTTTGTTTAGGAGAATAGAGGTTTAGGGGTTTAGGGGTTTAGG
>CAZNFR010000020.1:0-50807 GCA_964572225.1 uncultured Bacteroidaceae bacterium | reverse complement strand
TTACAATCCGGCCGGCGGTAGCACCCATTACTTTCCTTATTCCAATCTCTCTTGACCTTTGTTCAACGGTATACGCGGCAAGGCTGAATAGTCCCAGACAGGCAATCAAAATGGTCAGAACACTGAAAAAAGTAAAAATCCGTCCTCTCATTTCATCGGCTTCAAATTGCCGGTTGAACTGTTCATCCAGATACATATATTCAAAAGGATTGGAAGGAAAAAGCTCATTCCACACGTTCTCAATATAGGCCAGGGCATTGGAAGCCTGACCAGGACGGGCTTTAACGTATACATTGCTGTTATTGACCCGGTAAATCAACATCAGGGATTCGAGGGGATTATACATCCCTGTCTGATGAAAATTCCGGAAAAGTCCCACTACCCTTGCAGGAATTGTATCGTTAAAGGTTATGACCTTTTTATCAATGGGTTGGTCCCATTTCAGTCGGTCTGCCAGAACCTGGTTTACCAGTACACCCCTGGTGGTATCCGAGAGATTATCTTTGGAAAAGCCTCTCCCTTCCAGTATCTGTATTCCGGCAGTCTCCAGAAAATCATGGTCGACTGTAAAAAAGTTTATCCCTCTCTCCTGCATACCCTCGGAGGTTTCTGCCTCAAAAATAACTTTGGGGGAATCATACCCCAGTTGAGTCGATGAAGTGCCGGCTACTTTAATGGCCGGACTCTGCAGAAGTTTTTCCTTGAATACTTCCGACTTATTTATCATCTCCTGGTTTGAAAGTCTTAACCAGATTACATCTTCCTTTTCAAAGCCTGCATCGGTATTCTTAAGGTAATTCAACTGATCATAAACGATCCAGGTGCTCAGGATCATAAAGGTGGAGACCGTAAACTGAAAGACAACAAGCACTTTTCGCAATGACTGGGTTCCTTTCCCCGAGTTGATTTTGATTTTTAAGACGTTAACGGGATTAAAAGCGGAAAGGTAGAAAGCAGGGTAGCTTCCACCTGTAATCCCGATAAAAATGCTCATAAGCATGAGACCTCCCAGCACCAGCGGGGAGAAGACAAATTCGGGATCCAGTTCCTTGCCTGATATCCGGTTGAAAAGGGGAAGGGTAAGGTATACCACTATTACGCTAAGGATCATGGCAAAGGCCGCATGACTGATGGATTCGGATAAAAACTGGACCACCAGATTTCGTTTTCCTGAGCCCATTACTTTCCGGATCCCAACCTCACGTGCCCTCCTTACTGACCTTGCCACCGACAGGTTCATATAATTGATACTGACGATTATCAGCATTAACAAAATGACAGCAAGAAATATATAAATGAAGGACATATTTCCTATGGGACCCGGCTCACCTTCATAATCAGAATGCAGATGGATTCTGGTAACCGGCATGGCTTCATATTCAATGTTGATACCCATGGACTCAAAAATCTCAGCCTGATAATTCCTGAATATGGAAGGAAGCAACTGATCAAACTGCTCTCCGGAAAAACTCTCCTGCAAGAGCACATAGGTTTAGACACCATAAATACCCCGGCTGCCAAAATCCTCGGGTAATGAACTGCCCGAAAGCAGAGCATCAAATCGAATATGGGAGTTAAAAGGTACATCACTGATAACCCCTGTAATTTCATACGACCTTTCCCCCTCCCTTTCAATCACTTTTCCGAGAGGATCTTCACTTCCAAAGTATTTATTTGCCATGGTTTCTGTGATTACCATGGTATTTGGTACCGTAAGCGCAGTCTCCGGGTCGCCAGCCAGTATTGGAAGAGTAAAGACCTTGAAGACAGTACTGTCAGCATAATATATTTCATCTTCATTAAACTGAATATCACCGTATTTATACCAGGTGCGGCCCGACTGCGTTAGCCGGAGAAACTCTTTTACCTGGGGAAAATCCTCTTTTTACTGAGGAGCCATGGGATAAGGACATACACTCCAGTTGAAGGAATCATCGGGTTCGGAAATCCTTGAACCAATCCTGTAGATGTTCGGATGGTTCTCATGAAACCGATCAAAGCTGAGATCGTCGATTACGTACATGAGTAATAAAACCGAGGAGGCGATCCCTATGGTTAAACCGACAATGTTTATTATATTGTACAAAAAGTCCCTGCGCAGGTTTCTTAGGGCAATGAGGATATAATTTTTTAGCATACGGGATATTGGATATATTGAACAATAAAACTGATTATCAATACTTACCCGTTCTTTCTTATCCGGCAAGAAAAACCATTCTTACACAATAAACAATTTTGCAATGTTAAAAAATGTGAATATGATCAGAAAAACGGTGTTTGGGAGTCTGTTATTACTTCTTCCCTTCGTTGTCTTCGGGCAGGACAGGCTTACCGGTGTGAATTACGCCACCCGTTCAGAGGTTATTGCCCAAGAGGGAATGGTTGCCACCAGCCATCCCCTGGCAACACAGGTTTCGCTTGACATACTTAAAAAGGGAGGTACTGCCGTGGATGCAGCCATTGCGGGAAATGCCATGTTGGGACTGGTGGAACCCACCGGGAACGGAATTGGAGGAGACCTTTTTGCCATCATCTGGGATGCTGAAACACAAAAACTTTATGGGTTGAATGCCAGTGGAAGGTCCCCAAAATCCTTGAGTCTTGACTATTTTCTTGATAATAACTACAAAAGCATCCCGGCTACCGGACCCTTGCCGGTTTCGGTACCCGGATGTGTGGATGGATGGTTTGAAATGCATGAACGGTTTGGAAGTCTGGAGATGAATGAAATTCTGCAACCTTCGATTGAGTATGCACGAAAAGGATTTCCGGTAAGCGAACTTATTGCCTATTACATGGAAAGAAATGCCAGGGTACTCAAAGATTTTCCAGGATTTAGAGAAACATTCATGCCGGGGGGAAGGACCCCTTTAAAAGGAGAGATCTTTAAAAACCCGGATCTGGCCAATACCCTGGAATTAATTGCCAAAAAGGGAAGGGATGAATTTTACCGTGGTTCCATAGCCAGGGTAATTGATGCTTATATGGAAGAGCAGGGCGGATTTTTGTCCTTTGAAGACCTAAGCAGTCATACTTCCGAATGGGTGGAGCCGGTGAGTACGAACTACCGGGGTTACGATGTTTGGGAGCTTCCCCCAAACGGGCAGGGGATAGCCGCGTTGCAGATGCTCAATATTCTTGAGCTTTATGATGTCAGTTCCATGGGCTTCGGATCTGCCGAATACATGCACCTCTTTACAGAGGCTAAAAAACTGGCTTTCGAAGACAGGGCGAAATATTATTCGGACCCGGCATTTAATGACATACCTGTTGGTGAGCTTATCTCGAAGGAATATGCCAAAAAGAGAAATGCCCTGATTAATCCGGATCGCTCTGCAAGGGAATATCCTGCAGGAGAGATTACTGCGGGAGAAACCATTTATATGAGCGTGGCCGATCGACATGGAAATATGGTTAGTCTTATACAAAGTAACTATCGGGGTATGGGTAGTGGGATGACCCCTACCGGACTCGGATTTGTGCTTCAGGACCGAGGGGAATTGTTTAGCCTGGAAAAAGGCCATTTTAATGTTTACGAGCCCGGAAAAAGGCCTTTCCATACCATAATTCCGGCCTTTGTCACCAAAGATGGAAAACCCTGGCTCAGTTTCGGGGTAATGGGTGGCTCCATGCAACCCCAGGGTCATGTACAGATTTTGGTGAACCTCATCGATTTTGGTATGGGATTGCAGGAAGCCGGGGATGCCCCAAGAATGAGACATGGCTATTCCTCCCAGCCCACGGGGGAAAAGATGAGAGACGGAGGTACGCTTTTTCTTGAATCCGGTTTTCAATATGAAGTTATCCGGGAGTTAATGCAAAAAGGACACGATATTTCTTTTAGTCATGGAGGTTACGGCGGATATCAGGCAATTCTTTATGATCCGGAAAAACAGGTTTATTACGGAGCATCGGAATCAAGGAAAGACGGACAGGCTGCGGGATATTAAAATGATAACTGAAAAACGTTTTCCCCGTACAAAGGAAAAGGTATCCCTGAAGGTTTCGTCTTTTTGAAAAATAATCGGACTTTCGGGCCAAAGGGAGATTACACAAATGAAAATATTGATATTGAACGGGAATCCGGATCAAGAAAATGAGGATTTTGACCATTATCTAACCGGACTTTCCAAAACATTGCAACGGGATCGCAATGAGGTTGAGATCGTAATGCTGAGGGATAAACGGATCATCTCATGCAGCGGCTGCTGGAACTGTTGGGTAAAAACCCCGGGAAGATGTTCAGTCTCTGATGATACGGACAGCATACGAATGAAATATATTCAATCTGAAATGGTCATATTTGCTTCACCTTTGATAATGGGATTCATTTCAGCAATAATGAAGAAAACCATGGATAAACTTATTCCTCTTTTGCATCCCTACATAACCCTGGTAAACAATGAATGCCATCATAAGTCAAGATATGAAAAGTATCCACTCATCGGGCTCATTTACCAGGATATAGAAAAAGACGATGAGTATTTACAGATCACCGAAAGTATATTCCGGCGGTTTGCGCTGAATTTTAAAACCGATCTTGCTTTCAACTTTTCCATAAAAAAACAGGTTTTAGAGGTTATCAATGAGATTGACAGTTATTAACGGTTCCCCTAGAGGAAAAAGAAGCAACACTGCGATTTTAATGGATGCTTTCCTGAAGGGTTTCATGAAAAAGGAAGGGAATCAATATGAGATTTTCTACCTGAATAAAAAATATGACGAACCTTCACTTCAGAAAAACTTCCTCCATTCAGAAGCAATTATTGTGGCTTTTCCGCTTTACACCGATGCTATGCCCGGAATAGTAAAAGAGTACTTTGAATTGCTGGAACCTTATAAAAGGGTGAATCCCGGTCTAAAACTGGGTTATGTGGTTCAATCCGGTTTTCCGGAATCCTATCATTCCTTTTTTGTAGCGCGGTATCTGAAAAAGATAACGGGATATTTTGAAGCTCAATACCTGGGCACCATTATTAAAGGAGGCATTGAAGGGATACAGATCAAGCCCCACTGGATGAAAAGGAGCGTTCTTAAGAAATTCGAAAATCTGGGATACAAGTTTGCACTCAGGGAGGAATTTGACAGGAAGCTGATTGAGAAACTTGCTAAACCCGTTCACCTGTCCCCATTTACCCTGGGGGCGTACAGATTGATGAACCTTCTGGGTATGTCGAATTATTACTGGGATATGCAGCTTAAGAAAAACAAAGCATTCGAAAACCGCTGGGAAAAACCCTATCTTTAATGATCCCGGGCTGGCCCGCCAAATCTTTTTCGGTGTAAATATTTAAAGATTTCCTAACCTGAATATTACTCAACAATAAGTATATTTCCCGTTTTAATCTCTGTATGGAATCGAAAACGACCAAAAAATTTTTTGCTGTCGGATTAAGTGAGCACAGGTTATGGGGACTGATTCTGCTTCCGGTCTTTCTGGTGAAGGAGGAAGGAAAGGTGTTCTTTACACCCGATCAGACCATCTTTCCCTCTGAAACTGACAAAGAATACCTTTCCTTGTCACACACGGAAAAGGAAATTGTGAAAACCATTGATGAGTATAATGATCAATACCTATTCAAGTATTTCTCCAGAGAAAAAAACATCAAGGAATTTCATGCAAAAACCTCTGAAGAAAAGATCCTTAAGTTTATCCGGCCCTTCATTGAAAAACGGATTTACAAGGTTCTGAAGATCATTCAGAACACAAGCATAAAAATTTACCAGAGAGAAAAATCCAGATCAAACATTTATGAGGAAGATTTTTTAAGAATTCATCCCTATGAATTGAAACCGGTATTTGAATTTCATCGGGAAGATCAGGGTTCACGTTATCGGCTCATTCTGCATAATAATAACCGGGAAATAAAGCTAAAAGATCAGTATGGCGAGGTTGTCTGTGATATGCCCGGGGTAATCAGACTGAATCATACAATCTATTTCATTCCTGAAATTGAAGGGAAAAAGATCAATCCCTTTTTTGCCCGTGATCATATACTGATCCCTCCAAATACGGAGTTCCGGTATTTTAAAAGTTTCGTCAAAAATATCGTTTCTCTCTACGATGTAAAAGCCTCTGGGTTTGACATTAATTGCCCTGAGCCGGAAAAAAGCGCGTTCCTGTCGCTCGAGTTTGATATTGGTTCACGACCGGTATTGATCCTTCAGTTCCAATATGGAAACAAAACCATCCTTGCGAATAGTGAGCTCCGGGTTTTTGTTGATTTCAGGAAACATGAGAACCGGTTCATCTATGATAAATACTACAGAAATGAGGAATATGAGCAGCATTTTGAAGATCTGCTGATTGACCTTGGACTTGTAAGTTTTGATAATGCAAATTTCTTTCTCAAGGAGGGAAGGGATAAAACCACTGATGAACAGTTGTTTAACCTCATCACCTGGCTAAATAATAATGCGGATGAGATATCGGAATCGGGTTTAAAAATCATACAAAAAACCGGAAAACAGGAATATTATATCGGAAAAAGCGAACTTTTTTTTCAGTCTTCCCTGAAGGAGGATTGGTTCGATATTCACGCTTCAATTCAATTGGAGGATGAAGTGATCCAGTTTGCAGATCTCAGGAAGAATATTTTGGAGAATATTCCCGAGTTTAGGCTGAAATGCGGACTGACTTTCGTGATCCCGTCAGAATGGTTCAGCCGCTATCACGATCTGTTCAAGTTTGCAAAAAAGGAAAAGCATCTTTTGAGAATACACAAGCAACATTTTCAAATTCTTGAACAGGCGCAAACCAGCGATAAAAAAAAGCAGTTTCGGGAACTGGGAAAACTCGACCGAAAGGAAGATCTGCCCCCGGCGCATTTGCCTTTACGATTGAATGCAATCCTAAGACCCTACCAACAGGAGGGCTTTACCTGGTTATGGTACCTTCAGCAGAACCGACTCGGCGGGTGTCTGGCCGATGATATGGGTCTTGGAAAAACCCTTCAGGCCATTACCCTTATCCTGAAAAACAAAGAAATTTATGAAGAAGAGGAACATGCAGAACCGGAGGGGCCTTCCCTCCTTCCCGACCTGTTCAGCAGTCCTGTACAAAAAGTAAGAAACAACCTTGTTGTGGTACCCGCCTCCCTGGTTTACAACTGGGTAAACGAGTTTAAACGATTTGCACCTTCTCTGAAGGTTTATTCCCATATTGGGAATCAGAGATTAAAAGATCCGGCTGAAATTCGCAAATTTGATGTAATAATATCCAGCTACCACACTATACGACAGGATATTGAGTTTTTTAGCGGATTCCACTTTCTGTATATTATCCTGGATGAAAGTCAGGTGATAAAGAATCCTTCATCCAAGGTTTACAAAGCCATGCAGATGCTAAACAGTGATTTTCGTCTTGCACTGACCGGAACTCCGATAGAGAACTCCCTTACCGATCTTTGGTCCCAGATGAATTTTGTCAATAATGGTTTACTGGGATCTCTGAATTTTTTCAGGAGGGAATATGTAAGTCCCATTGAAAAAAAGCAGGATAAAGGGAAGGAAGAAAATCTAAAAAAACTGATCAATCCTTTCATCCTTAGGAGAACGAAAAACGAAGTTGCAAGGGAATTACCAGAGGTTTCTGATCAGATAATCTACTGCAGTATGACGGATGAACAGAAAAAGTTTTATGAAGAAGAAAAATCCAGTATCCGCAATTCAATTTTCGATCAGATTGAAACGAAAGGGATAGAAAAGTCATCGATTGTAGTGCTTCAGGGGTTGACCCGCTTAAGGCAAATATCCAATCACCCAAAGCTGGTGGATGAAAATTACCGTGAGGAATCGGGTAAATTCAATGAGTTATTCAGAAATATAGAAAACGTATTAAGTGAAAATCACAAAGTACTTATTTTCTCTTCCTTTGTTAAGAACCTGGAATTAATCAGGGATAAACTGGCTGCATCGGAGGTTGAATATACCATGCTCACGGGGCAGTCGACCCACCGGGAATTCATTGTGGAGGCCTTTCAGCAGAATCCGGATTGCCGGGTATTTCTGATCTCACTCAAGGCTGGTGGGGTGGGGTTAAATCTTACCGCAGCCGATTATGTATTCATTGTCGATCCCTGGTGGAACCCTGCTTCGGAGGAACAGGCAATTAACAGGGCTCACCGGATAGGCCAGGATAAAAATGTCTTTGTATACCGGTTTATTTCGGAAAGTACAATTGAGGAAAAGATCCAGCGACTACAGGAAAGAAAAGCGAAACTTGCCGAAAGTTTTGTCAATTCCAATAATCCTATGAAAAGTATCAGCAAGAAAGAGCTTGAGGAATTATTTGATTAATTCTATTTTTGCCTGATGAATTTCGATCTTACCACCACCGAATGGCTGCTCTCGATTCTATGTGGAATTCTTATCGGCATGTCTAAAACCGGCCTGAGTGGTGCCGGCCTTTTTGTGGTTCCTGTTTTCGCGGGTATTTTCGGAGGAAGGCCCTCGGCCGGATTGGTTCTTCCCATGTTAATTGTAGCCGATTTTTTTGCGGTTAAATATTACAACCGGCATGCCGACTGGAAGTATGTTTTTAAGCTGCTTCCATGGGCTTTTGCAGGAATAGTTTTTGCTCTGCTGGTCGGTTTTATGATTAGCGATGTTCAGTTCAGGAAATTGATAGCCATTATTGTCATTGCCGGCATTCTCCTGATGTTGTTTCAGGATATACGACTGAAAAACGTGAAAATCCCGGATCATTGGTGGCTGGCAGGTATTTTAGGTCTTGCAGGCGGATTTGCAACCATGATCGGGAATGCTGCAGGTCCCTTACTTTCCCTTTACCTGCTTTCCATGAGACTTCCCAAAAACATCTATATCGGTACCGCAGCATGGTTCTTTTTTATAGTCAATCTCAGTAAGGTCCCACTTCATATTATCTTCTGGAAGACCATTACCTGGGAAAGTCTGAGATTTAATCTGATTATGGTGATCCCGATCATTGCAGGAGCGGTAGGAGGGTTTTATTTAGTCAAACTGATCCCTGAAAGAGCCTACCGCATCTTTATCATTCTCTCCACCCTTGCCTCCGCGGTTGCCCTTTTTTAGTCTGGATTTTTACCAAAGGCTCCATTTCTTGGCTTGATCCGTCGACTTTTTTCTCATGAAGTACTCATAGAAGCTTATGTTCATCAAAATTAAAAGCATACCATAGAAAATATCTTCAACCGGGATGGTAAAGATTCTTCTGCCAAGGTTTTCATCGTTGTTGTACCAGACCACTTCCTCCTGAATGTAAGAACCGGTAAGGATTCCGTTAACGATCAGAAAAGGGATCAAAACCACGGCGTAGCTTAAATAAAACCTTCCCATGAAGTTAACTCTCAGTACATACTGAACCAAAGCAATAAAAACTGCAAGTGAAATAAATGTTACGGAAGTATAAAGTCGTTCGAGATTGGCAAATCCGATAAAAAATAAGAATCCCATAAGAAATGCTGAAATTTTGGGTGCAGCTTTTCCAAGGAGGTCTTGTTTAACATAGGCTTTATAGACATCATACAAAAAAACCGAGGCATAAGGAACGGTTATAAAAAACAGCCATTCTCCAAGGGGTAGATTAACGATCTCAATTCCTGAAAGGTGGATCGGATTAAAACCCCAGATTCCAATGTGGGTGAAATAAATGTCCCATAGGATAAAAACAATCAGAGTCAGGAATATTGCGGGTAAAAGATATCTCCACCTCCGGAAATAATGAACTTTCCTGTCAAAACTCAATAATAGCGGGATAGAAACAGAGAGTAAATTGATAAGAATGTATGTTGCCACGGTCTAATATTTTCCTCGTTCCACATTACCAGAATCCTCACGGAAATACTTCCAGGGGATCATCATAATAAAACCATAATTCTTTTTTCCGATATGGTGATCGTTATGGGCCCTCACAATGGCCCTGAAATACCAGTTGTCGATATCATCCAGGATCTTTAATCTTCGATGGACCAGAACATCATGGAACATGAAATAGGCAAGACCATAGAGGGCAATACCCAGTCCGAGCCAAAACTCAGCTCCAAAATTCTCGGAACCCAGGATAATTAAGACGATGCTCGGAGCAGCGAAAATAAGAGCAAAAAGGTCGTTCCACTCAAAAGGGCTGTGTTCGCGGGTATGGTGATCTTTATGGAGGATCCATAGAAATCCATGCATAACATATTTATGGGTGAACCATGCCATAAATTCCATAAAAAAGAAAGCCCCAATAACCAATACTACAGGAACAATAATATTCATAATCATTTGATTTATAATATATTCATTCTGTAACGTAAATAAACACTTGAAAGCAATGCATACTTTCTCAAATTGGAGATCCTGATTCTTTTCCTGCGGACCTGTTTGGCGGGCAGTCTCCGGATCTTTTCGAAAAGTTTATAGTAATACACGAAAGAAAGGTAGACTCCCATTCTGCTTTCGGGGGGTAACATTCTAATCCCCCTTAAACCCTCCCTGAAATCAGCTTCAATTTCCTCTTCGATCCGACTTTTATCCTCTTCGTTAAAATTAGTAAGATCCACACCGGGAAAATAGGTACGTCCCATTTCTTCGTAATCGGCTTTCAGGTCCCGGAGAAAGTTGATTTTCTGGTAGGCAGCACCGAGTTTCATACCCATGGGTTTGAGTTTCTGGTACTCTTCTTGATTTCCGTTTACAAAAACGTGCAGACACATCAAACCGACTACTTCGGCGGAGCCAAGCACATATTTTTCAAAATTTTCACGGTCATATTGCTTTTTATCCAGGTCCATTTCCATGCTGTAGAGGAAGGCATCGATCAATTCCCGTTCAATGTTGTATTTATGCACTACTTGTTGAAAGCTGTTCAGAAGGGGATTTACGCTAATTTTTTCTTTCAGGGCATGATCGAGGTTTTCCTTAAACCTTTGAAAGAGGGTTTCTTTATCGTAATCATGAAAAGTATCGACGATTTCATCTGCCAGGCGCACGAATCCATAGATTGCATAGATTGGATCCCTCAGCGATGGATCCAGAAATCGGATACCCAGGCTGAAGGAAGTACTATAGGAATGCGTGAGGCTCCGGCTAAGATCGTAGGAAACTTTATCGTAAAGAACTTTTTTTGTCATGTTATCCCAGGGTTTTTTTCACCTGATCAGCGACTACCTGTCCGGAAATGATGGTAGGCGGAACTCCCGGACCCGGAACGGTAAGCTGACCGGTATAAAACAGATTAGGCACTTTTGGGTTTCTCATACTGGGTTTGAAATTGGCAGTTTGCCACAGGGTATTTGCAAGGCCATAAGCATTTCCTTTGTATGAGTTATAGTCTGATTTAAAATCCTTATGAGCATATGACCTTTTATACACAACATGTTCGCGGATGGATTGCTGTGTGATCCTTTCCAGTCTTTCCATTACCATGGTAAAGTAGTGCTCCCGTATATCTTCCCGGTCGTCCAGATCAGGGGCAACTGGGATAAGAATAATCAAATTATCGTGACCTTTGGGGGCAACTCCAGGATCGGTGACGGTATTTCTTGATACGTAAATGGCTGGTTTTAGTGGCCATCTGGGATTATCATAAATTTCCTTTGCATGCTGAATAAAATCTTCATCAAAAAACAGATTATGATGTTCCAGGTTTGCAAGCTTCTTATCGATACCCAGGTAGAACAAGAGTGAAGAAGGAGCCATAACCCGCTTATCCCAATATTTCCCGGAGTATTTCCTGTATTCCTCAGGAAGTAGTTCCTGTTCAACATGGTGATAATCGGCTGCAGCTACGATGCCATCACTTTTCACCTCCCTATCGTTTACAATCAATCCTGAACTTCCTTTGCCATTCATCACGATTTTTTGCACGTCAGAGGAAAACTCAAAACTCACTCCCTGTTCCTCACCCACTTTTTTCATAGCCTCAACAACGCTATACATGCCTCCATCAGGGTACCAGGTCCCGAGCACAAGGTCGGCATAATTCATAAGGGTATAAAGAGCGGGAGTTTTTTGAGGGGTTGCACCCAGGAATATGACAGGAAACTCCAGGATCTGTCGGAGGCGGGGATCTTTAAACTGCCTTCTGACGTAGGAGGAAACCGATTTAAAAAAGTCCATTTTTAGAATTCCTGAAACCAGGTCCCAGCGCAACAATTCACGATAGGAATTTCCGGGCAGGTAAACGAGTTTGTTAATTCCAATGTTGTATTTGTATTCAGCTTTGTTGAGAAATTTTCGGAGGCGGTCCCCGCTGCCCTTTTCAATTTTCTCAAACAGAGAGAAAAGTCCTTCAAGACTGGCCGGGACATCGATATAATCATCCCTGGAAAAGTACATTCTGTACCCCGGATCAACCCGGTTTAACTGATAAAAATCACTAGCGGAATGGCCAAAGCGTTTAAAAAATTTCTCAAAAACCTCTGGCATCCAATACCAGGTAGGGCCCATGTCAAATCTGTATCCATTTTCCTCCAGTTTTCGCGCACGGCCACCGGGCATTGAGTTTTTCTCAAAAACCGTTACATCATAGCCTTTCCCTGAGAGGGAAGCCGCGGCAGATAAACCTGAAAAACCTGATCCGATGACAGCAATTTTTTTTTGGGACATTTTGTGTAGTTTGGCAATATGGAAAGTTATCGTAAATTATTTAATTTAAAGCATTATAAGAACAATAAATCCCTATTTTTGTTTAAAGTTTTTATCATTACCCTTTAACAAAAGACTATGAGCAAGAACGAAGAGCCCAAGTTTTCGCTTTCCTTTAAAGAGAACGCTGAATCCTGGTTAATTTTATTGATTTCCATTTTGTTTATAGCCGGATTTATTTTTCATAATCTCGAACTTACTGCCGGGGCAGTTTTAAAACTAACCGATCTGTTTCTATTCATCACCAATGGGATTGTTTTTTATTTCCTTCTTCGGAAAAACCGGACTGCTCCGTTCTTAATCTGGGCAGTTTCTGCGTTTCTTATTACTTTTTTCATAGAATTTCTGGGAGTCAAGACCGGTAAGATTTTTGGTGAGTATGAATATGGTTCGACCATGTTTCTGCAAGTAGGAGGAGTTCCCGTGATCATAGCCTTTAACTGGGTTATGTTGATTCTTGCCACATATAGCATGAGTGTTCTTCTATTTAAGAATCGATGGATAGCACCCGTAATGGGTTCATTTATGATCGTTGCTTTCGATTTTGTCCTGGAACCGGTAGCCATGTACCTGGATTACTGGCAATGGGCCGATGGAACGGTTCCCGTTCAGAATTATGTTGCCTGGTTTGTTATATCTTTTGTTTTCTCTTCTGCACTAAGTTTAATGAATACCAGGCCTTTGTCAAAGATTCTTCATTATTATTTCTTTATGCAATTTATCTTTTTCCTGTTATTCAGAATTGAGATGATTTCCTTGGGAGTGAGCTGAATTTCTTTTCTTATATTTGCTCCCGTTTAAGCTTTTCCTAATGAGAGCAGTAGTCCAAAGGGTTTCTGAGGCAAGGATTAATACCGAAAGCGGTCATTCCGACACCATCGGTCAGGGGTTGTTGGTTTTGCTGGGTATTGAGGAAAATGATGGTCAGGAAGACATTGACTGGCTGTGTGCTAAGATTGTAAGGCTGAGGATTTTCAATGATGAAAAAGGGATCATGAATGTAAGTCTTAAGGATACGGGCGGAGAGATAATGATTGTATCCCAGTTCACTCTTCACGCCAGCACTAAAAAAGGCAATCGTCCCTCCTATATACGGTCGGCCTCTCCGGAAACTGCCATCCCTTTGTACAACTCTTTTATCGCAAAAATGGAGCAGGAAACTGGAAAAACGGTCAAAACCGGAGTGTTCGGCGATCATATGAGCATTAGGTTAGTTAACGAAGGACCAGTAACCATTGTTATTGACACCAAAAACAAAGAATAATGACAATCAGGGAAGCTCAGGAAAAAACCGACCAATGGATAAGAGAATACGGAGTGCGTTATTTCGGTGAACTGACCAACATGGCCATTTTAACAGAAGAGGTTGGAGAATTGGCCAGGATTATGGCCAGAAAATTTGGTGAGCAGTCATACAAGCCTGAAGATGAGGCTCCCGATTTGGCAGATGAAATGTCAGATGTCCTCTTTGTCCTTATCTGTCTTGCGAATCAAACTGGCATAGACCTGGAAAAGGCATTTGAAAAAAATCTCATCAAAAAAACCCAGCGGGATCATAACCGGCATAAAGACAACGAAAAGTTGAAATAAAATGGACAACTATAAAGGCTATGACCTCTCGGTAAACGAGTCGGCCATCAGATCCAAAATTGAAAGTATCAGCGCAAGGGTTACTGAGATTTCCAGCAAAGAGATACTAAGAAAGATATTCAGCCTCATAGACCTTACCGCACTGAATCATACAGACAATTCCTCAGGAATTAAAAATCTGGTTTCCAAAATAAACGGATTCTCCAATCGGTATTCAGATCTTCCTCCCGTTTATGGATTATGTGTATTCCCGGTTTTCGTTCCTCTCCTGAATACCCACCTTGAAAAAGGAGTGGTCAAAAAATGCACGGTTGCGGGAATGTTTCCAAGTTCGCAAACCTTCAGGGATATCAAGATTATGGAGATTTCAAGAATTATGGAAGAAGGAATTGATGAGGTGGACGTCGTATTACCTCTGGGCCAGTTTCTGGAGGGAAGCTTAGAGTCCATTCGAAACGAAATTCAGGAAATGAAGAGTACTCTGGGAAATAAAACTCTCAAAGTGATACTTGAAACTTCCTCGTTTAATTCATTATCAGATACACGTTTAGCATCATTGCTATGTCTGGATTCAGGAGCTGACTTCATAAAGACCTCAACCGGGAAAAATGGTCCGGGCGCAGACCCGGTTTCTTTTTATGTAATGTGTGAGGCCATACGTGATTATAGCCTTCAGACCAGAAATGCACCTGGAGTAAAAGCTGCCGGAGGAATAACCCAGTCTCGGGATGCGGTTCTCTATTATTTGATTGTATACGAAATACTTGGTAATGACTGGCTAAGACCAGAGCGATTTCGGATTGGTGCCAGTAAGCTGGCGAATAACTTGTTGGGTGAGGAGTATTTTTAAAATCGGTATTTTACAGCAAAAATAAAATTCCTGCCTGGAGCCACTATCCCTGAGCTATAAGGTAAATAGCGTTTATCCAGGATGTTTTCAACCCCTGCCATCAGTTGAAGCTTTTTCCCAGCCTGGTAAGAAGTTTTTAAATTAAGAGTATACCAGCCTGGTGAATATGGATTCCCGTCTTCGTCCAAAGCATAGATATAGGTTTTCGATTTTTCTTCCTCAGGTAATTGATCAAACTTTTTCCCGGCGCTGAAAAATACATTAAGATCAACAAGAAACGCCTTGTATTTATACTTTAAATGACCGGCTCCAAATGCCGGAGGTGCATGACGTGAAGGACTTACATCTCCATTGTCCAGCTCTTCTTCCCCTTTTTGAAAATTAAGTTTGGAAAGGAATTCAAATCCTGAGGGAAGTTTGATCTCGACTCCTGCCTGGATCCCATAAACACGTGCTCTGGCAGCATTTTGTATGGCCTGGATCCGGCTAAGTTCTCCGTCATACATCATACTATCGAGACCGTTCATAGTAAAATCCCGTCTGACCAGAGCGTTTTCCAGAAGGGTGTAATATCCGGTAAGATCGATTTTGAGGTTTGATCCAAAAACCCTGGCAAGTCCGAGGTCCAGATTATAGGCATATTCAGGGTTCAAATCCGGATTTGGAACGACTACTGAACCAGGTTCCGAATCAAATACCTTGCCCATATCATCTACGTTGGGGAACCGGAATCCCGAAGCCAGGTTGGTACTGATGGACCAGTTATTGCCCGGGTTAAAAACCAGTCCGAGACTTCCGGTAAGGGCTCCCTTTTTCATTTTTGCGGATTCAATATTCACAGGATAATACTCGTTATTGAAATTTGCATCAATGGAGAAAAAGCTGTACCGCAGTCCGTTCTGCATCAACAGATTATGGGTAAACCTGTATTGATAATTCAGGTAAGCACCTGCAGATACCCAGGTGGAAAGAGGATACCTGCTCGGCCCTTCCTGACTTATTCCGCTGAAGATATCCGTATTTTTTCCTTTGGAGTAAACATCATTCCAGACATACTCTATACCGTAAAACAAAGAATGAGTTTGCGAAACATCCTTATTAAAGTCAAGATTAAGGGATAATGCATTTACCTTCTCCGTCCTGTTTCTAAGTTCCGGATCGTTAAAATCGCGGTCAAATCTGCTTTCCTCAAAAAACTGATGTGCAAGTCTAAGGGTTACCCGGTCGAAAATCCTGTTATAGGCATTATTATTGACACTTAAGTTATTCATCATCCATACCTGGGGTCCATAATACCATTCTGCGCTTCGTGGCTCATCGCTCCGGGTCCTCAGTAGGCGGTCATAGCGTGGATAATCTGTCGTGGCTGAGTAATGAAACCCGTAGTTTATGTCCCACTTTTCAGCCGGTTTATATCGAAATCTTTGCATGAAGTTAGACTGGGAATAGCCGGTAGGTTTCTGGATCTCAGGATCTTCATTTACTACCTTAATATCCTGACCATTAATCCTCCGGGTATAGAATTGACGAAGGTAATCCTCCGGACCATGACTCCCCATTCTGAGATCCTCATAATCGCTGTAGCTAAAACTGGTAAGGGAAGCGAATTTCCGAGTGGCCAGGTTAAAATCAATATGGCCTGTCTTCTCATTGTTTGCTGAGGACCATCGCAGATTGGAATGGCCTGAAATTGTGGTTTTACCCGAGGCACTGAGCGTTGGGGTGAGGGACTGAAAACTCATTACCCCACCGATGGCATCACTACCGTAAATAACTGAACCCGGACCAAAATATATTTCTGTATTCTCGATGGCAAATGGGTCGAGCGAAATGATATTCTGGAGGTTTCCGCTTCTGAAAATGGCTGTATTCATTCTGACGCCATCCACTGTTATCAAAAGCCTGTTGGTTGCAAATCCTCTGATCATAGGACTCCCACCCCCAAGTTGACTTTTCTGAATAAAGACATCTCCCGATTGCCCAATAAGATCGGCTGCAGTCTGGGGGCTGTAAAAAATCTGATCGGCCGGAGATATGGATGTGACTTTTGCCGGAATATCTTTCTTTTTCTGGCTCCAACGAGTGGCGGATATCACTACCTGGTCGAGAGTGACCCCCGATTGTGCAAGGGTAATCAGAAAATTCCGGCTTTCCAGTTCATCGTAGCTCGTCTTGAGTGTACGGTAACCCACCATTCTTATCTCAATCTGATCAGATCCTTTGAATTCCTTCACCCCGGCTTCTCCTCTTGTACTGGTAATAGTAAAAGCCCGCGGCTCCTCGCTCGCGATGGTAACAAATTCAAGAGGTTTTCGGGTTATACTATCCAAAACCGTTAAAACCTGAGAATGGACCGAAGTGGAATATAACCCAATGATAAAAAAGAAGATCAGAAATTTACATCCTTTGGAAGCAGGTATCGTGAATTGCATTCAACACTCATTTTAAAACCGTTTTCTCCTTCAAAAATCATGCCCCAAAGCTTATCTACCCCCCGGGAAAAGAAAGGACATCTAAGCGAAATACCCAATGGATTTTTGTAATTTTGTCCTGTTATAGTTCATAAATCTTAGGGCTGAATATGGAACATCTTGACTTTGGATCATTTCCTGATTTTTTGCTTTTACGGTTTCAGCTCAATGCCCTTCAATTTCCCCATACTTTCCCGATCGAGAGGGTCATAATACCAACCTGGGTTTTGGTTAGCCTGCTGGCAGGATTTATATTGCTGGCATGGATACGGGTTATTTACACTCGTTTTGTTCTGTTGAACTTCAAAGCAGTATCCAATTATCAGATTTCACTACAACTCTTTAAAGATTCCAATCAGGTTCAAAAAGCCATATCCCGGGTTCTGCTTGGAGTTTACTTTTTTAGCATTTCTATGTTCCTGTGGCTGATCCTATACAAAAGAGGGTTTACCATCCTTAACTACAGTGGTATATCTCTTATGGGGATCCTTCTGATCTTTTTTCTTGGTATGACTCTTTTTAGAGTTGTGGTAATGAATCTAACCGGAGTTGTCTTTGACCGGATCAAACTTTTCACGGCAGCTTTGTATCAGAATCAGCTTTATAACAAAATCCTCGGAATCATCCTGCTACCGGTTGTTTTCTTTTATGCCTACTCCAAAGGAATTTTGCAGGAAATTTTTATGTATCTGGGATTCACTGCAATTGTGGCACTATACTTCCTAAGGATAATACGTCAAATTATATTCATATATAAAAATGTTGTTTTATTATTCTACTTTATTTTGTACCTTTGTTGCCTCGAAATTATACCATTGCTGGTAATTATTAAACTGATAATTTCTTTGATGCCGGTTCCCTAACCAATTAAGAAAAAGAAGTTTATGACTAGAATCAAAAAAATTTTGGTTTCACAACCAAAACCTGAATCAGACAAATCCCCTTACTTTGAATTGGCCGAAAAACAGAATGTAAAGATCGATTTCAGACCTTTCATTCAGGTTGAGGGTGTATCGGTCAAAGAATTCCGCAAGTCAAGAATCGACATCCTTGAACACTCCGCTGTGATTTTCACGAGCAAGCACGCAATTGACCATTATTTTCGTATGTGTGAAGAACTTCGGTTAACCGTGCCCGATACAATGAAATACTTTTGTATTTCGGAAGCAACAGCTTACTATCTTCAGAAGTATATTGTTTACAGGAAGAGGAAAATCTTCTTTAGTCCGACCGGCAAATTTCCGGATTTGATGGATAGTATTTTGAAGCATAAGGATGAAAGATTTCTGGTTCCTCTTTCTGATACGCACAAGGAAGAAATTCCCAAGCTTTTGCAAAAAGGTAAAATCAAGCATACCAAGGCAATGCTTTATCGTACGGTAAGTAGTGATCTTTCCGATCTGGCTGAGGTTAATTATGATATCCTTGTTTTTTATTCACCTTCAGGGATCAAGTCATTGTTTAAAAACTTCCCTGATTTTAAGCAGAATGAGACCAAGATTGCTTCCTGGGGTACCAAAACTGCCAAAGCTGCCGAGGAAGCAGGACTCAGGCTGGATATAACCGCCCCCATGCCTAATGCGCCTTCCATGACCATGGCCCTTGAACAGTTCATTAGGGATTTCAATAAGAACGGAAAAAAGTAAGTGTTTAAAAGATTTTCATTGAGGCTCCCGTTTTTTTGTAACTTTAAAAACGGGAGCTTTTTTTATGAACAGATTCCGGTTTTCCAAAGGTCAGAGGCTTAAAAACAGTAAATCAATCTCAGGATTGTTTGATTCGGGTATTCATCTGTACAAGTACCCTCTAAAGCTTATGTATCGTGTCCGGGCAGAGAACTCAACCCCGGTAAAAACCGGATTTACGGTGCCCGGCCGGAAGTTCAGGAAAGCGGTTGACCGAAACCGTCTCAAACGAAGAATGCGTGAATCTTATCGACTTAACCAACCTGAATTGGAAGAATCATTAATTTCCGGATCTGCCGGATTGGATCTTTTCTTTATTTATACCTCCTCCCGAGAGGAAGAATACACTGTGATTGACCGGGCATTGAGATCCCTTATCGATTCCCTGAAGAAAAGGATTTGAATAATTTCAAGGGCTCTTAAATAATTATCAACTATTTAAGATTAAGATTGAGTGCAAGAATTATTTCGATTAAATTTATTGCAAATTAATCCCTCCGGTCATGACTTTTAAGAAAAGCTCCCCCTCTATTCTGGTATTATCACTTCTGATCTTTATTCATTCTTGTTCTTCAGGCGACAGGAAAAAGAAAATCCCTGAAACTCCGGGATTTCATCAGGAGATCCTTGCTTTTACCTCGGGACTGATCTCCAAAACCAGTCCGATTACCGTTAGGTTCGCCAATGAAAATCCCATGGAGGTGGATCCTGCCCAGGCTATAAAAAATACCTTCTTCGACTTTTCTCCGGAGGTTAAAGGATCTGTGTATTGGTTAAACCGACAGACCTTGGAATTCAGGCCGGACCAACCTCTTGAATCGGGCAGGGAATACAAGGTTCGAGTAAAAATATCCAGGATATTCCCGGATAAAAAAGCCAAGGAAGATTTTGTTTTCAGAGTCAATACCATTCCTCTGAATCTGAACATAGAATTTGCCGGCCTCAGAACCTACAGCAGTACGGATATGAAATGGAACCGGATCGAGGGAACGGTAAATTCAAGCGATATTATTGAATCTCCCGTCATACAAGAAATAATTTCAGCATCACAAAATGGCAATCCCCTGCCCGTTAGATGGGATCATGAGTCTGGAAAAAAGCATCATTTTGTTATCGACAGTGTAGAACGAAGGGATGACCCACAAACTGTAAATGTTTCCTGGAACTCAGACAAAATTAAGGGAATGGAAACTGAAGGATCACGGGAATATTCCATTCCCTCTTTGGGGGATTTTGTGCTAATGGACCATAAAATCGTTCAAAATCCGGATCAGTACATTAGCCTGGTCTTTTCGGACCCGGTAAAATCGGATCAATATCTTAACGGTCTGATTTCCCTTAGCAATGGTACCGGACTCAGGTTTTCGGTAAACGACAATGAAATCAGGGTTTATCCCAATGCACGACAATCAGGCAGTCTGGAACTTTCCGTGCTTCCAGGAATTCAGAATATTCTGGGATACAAATTTCCGGAATCGAAATCGGTCACAATCAATTTTGAAGAACTTAAACCTGCGGTAAGATTGACCGGGAACGGTGTGATCCTTCCCGATTCGGAAGGTCTGATCTTTCCTTTTGAAGCGGTAAACCTGAAAGCCATAGATGTAAAAGTGATCAAGATTTTTGAGAACAATATTCCTCAGTTCCTTCAGGTCAACAGGCTAAACGGAGAGCAGGAGTTAAAAAGGGCGGGGCGACTCATCAAAAGAAAAACCATTGATCTTATCCCTGAAAATCCCATCAATTTTAATGAATGGAACGCTTTTGCCTTTGACCTGACCGAACTGATTACGCCCGAACCTTCTGCCATATACCGCATTGAGATCAGTTTTAGGAAAAAACATTCCCTTTATTCCTGTGGTGATGAGGAAGCCGGCTCCGGTAAACTGGAGGAAGATAATTTTGAAGATATAAATGAATCCGAACTTGCCTATTGGGACGCTACCTGGGACACCTGGGATTACAATTACGATTACCAGTATTATGATTGGGATGAAAGAGATGATCCCTGTTCAGATTCTTACTATAATTATTACGGAAGAAAGGTTTCCAGGAACATTCTGGCATCCAACCTGGGAATCATAGCAAAATCTGCCACGGGTGAGGAGTGGTTTTTTGCCGTAACCAATCTGCTTACCACAGAACCGGTTGAAAACGCCCGGCTGAATGTCTACAATTTTCAGCAGCAATTGCTTGGAAGCGTGACAACCAATCAGGAAGGGACCGCCAGGATAAAAACCGGATCCAGACCCTTTCTGGTAATTGCAGAAAGGGATCAGCATAAGGCATATTTAAGGCTGGATCCCGGGACTTCCCTTTCCCTTAGTCAGTTTGATATTTCAGGCAGTATGGCTGAAAAAGGGGTAAAAGGTTTTATTTACGGGGAAAGAGGGGTCTGGCGACCGGGCGATAGTCTCTATCTGAATTTTATCCTTGAAGATAAAGAAAACAAAATACCGGATAATCATCCGGTTATATTTGAATTGAGTGACCCTTCAGGCAAAATAAAAAAACGTCTGAGTGTGAATCAGGGAATGCATGGCTTCTACCCCTTTCACACTTCCACCCTGCCGGATGATCCAACCGGATTCTGGTATCTACGTGTTCAGGTGGGAGGTGCCAGCTTTTCCAAAAGTCTCCGTGTAGAAACTGTAAAGCCCAACCGGCTAAAAATCAATCTTGATTTCGGAAGTGAAAAGCTTTGGTCCGAATCCTCCTTCCTTAGTGGCAAAATTGCTGCAAATTGGTTGCATGGGGCCAAAGCAGGAAATCTGAGGGCGAGAATAGAAGTGAATTTCAATTCTGCCGCTACCTCCTTTCCCGGATTTAAGGACTACAAATTCACGGACCTTACCAAAAGGTTTTCGGATCGGGAAAGGGTAATCTTCGAGGGGCGCTTGAACTCTGAGGGCATGGCAAATTTCAATTCAGCCGTCGACCTGAAAGGAAGGGCTCCAGGCATGGTGGATGCAATCTTCACATCCCGTGTTTTCGAAGAAGGAGGAGATTTCAGTATAATGAAAACCCGCTTCCCCTATTCACCCTATCCAGTTTACACCGGGGTAAAGAAACCTAAAGGAAACCGGTATGGGTTATTGAGTACCGATACCCTTCATACTTTTAATATTATTACTTTAAGTGAAAGAGGCGAACCTATTAGTGTAAAGAACATTAATGTTTCTGTTTATAAACTTCAATGGAGATGGTGGTGGCATAACCAGGGGGATAATCTGGCCTCTTTTACTGCCGGGTCCGGCAATGAAAAAGTCTTCATCACCAACCTAAATACCGGTAATGATGGAAAATCAAATTTTCGGTTTACTGTTAACTATCCGGAATGGGGAAGGTACCTGATTCTTGTCAGAGATCCCTCCAGCGGACACAGCTCCAGTGAAATCGTATATTTTGACTGGCCTGACTGGGCTGGCAGATCTTCCAGGAATGATCCCCAGGCAGCGGTTGTACTCCCATTCAGTTCCGATAAAACCTCATACCAGACGGGCGAAACCGCCACTTTGAGCATTCCTGCACCTGAAAATTCAAGAATCCTCCTGAGTCTTGAAAACGGAAGTAAGGTAATTGATCATTTCTGGTTAAGGAGTGAAGGAGAGGAGACCCGTTTCAGTTTTACTCTGACTCCTGAAATGGCCCCGACGGTTTATGCGCATATTACCCTTATCCAGCCTCATAGTCGGACCAAAAACGACCTTCCCTTAAGAATGTACGGAGTGATCCCTCTTTCGGTGGTAAATCCCGGCACAAAACTGGAACCTGTAATTGGGATTCCTCAGGAGTTTCGTCCTGAATCGGAGATTGAAGTTGAGGTATCCGAAAGTAGCAAAAAAGAAATGACCTATACCCTCGCTATTGTGGATGAGGGACTTCTTGACCTTACTGCTTTTCAGACCCCGGATCCATGGAATCATTTTTACAGTCGTGAAGCTCTGGGCGTAAAAACCTATGATCTTTACGATGAGGTTCTCGGCGCATTCGGGGGCAGGATTGATGGCATTTTCAGTATTGGAGGTGATATGGAAGCGGAGGAAACAGAACCTGGCAAAAGAGCGAACCGTTTCCCTCCCATGGTAAGATTCCTGGGTCCGTATCATCTTGAACCAGGAAAAACGAAAAAGCATAAGATTCAGGTTCCGAATTATACAGGCTCGGTAAGAACCATGCTGATTGCAGGACAAAATGGAGCGTATGGAAGCTCGGAAAAAACCTCTGCAGTCAGAAAACCCCTGATGGTTATCAGTACCCTTCCCCGGGTTCTGAGCCCTGGTGAGGATATTGTACTTCCGGTCACCGTATTTGCCATGGATGAAAAAATCAGGGATGTTAATATCAGGATGGAAACCAATGAGTTCTTTGAACTCACGCAAAAAGAATCCTCTGTTCAATTTACTGAAACCGGGGAAAAAACTTTGTTCATGAATTTGAAGGTCAAAGAGTTAACCGGAATTGGCAAAGTAAGTGTTCACGTCAGCTCGGGCAAAGAAAAGGCCCATTATGATACCGAGTTGGAAATACGGGCCCCAAATCCGCCCGTGACTACGGTCGACTATAAGGTGCTTGAACCCGGGAGCAGTTGGGAGACGAACTATAGAGCTCCCGGAATGAAGGGTACAAATTCAGGTATTCTTGAAGTCTCGTCACTTCCTCCTTTTGATCCGGGCAGAAGGCTGAAATCCCTGCTCAGGTACCCGCATGGGTGCATTGAACAAACGGTTTCGGCAGCTTTTCCACAGTTGTATCTGCCCAAAATTACCGAGTCGGGTGAAAAACTGAATAAGATGACTTCTAAGAATGTGGAAGCTGCCCTCAGAAGACTTTCCTCTTTCCGGCTGCCTTCCGGTGGCTATGGATACTGGCCCGGAGCCACCCTTGAAAATGACTGGGGCAGCAGCTATGCAGGCCATTTTATGCTGGAAGCGAAGGATCAGGGTTTTCAGATTTCCGAAGCTGCACTGGACGCATGGAAAAGTTATCAAAAGAAAACTGCGCGGCGTTGGTATGGTGAAAAATACGAGCATGAATGGCACCGGAGAAGCCTGGAGCTATCGCAGGCCTATCGTTTGTATACCCTTGCTCTTGCCGGCGATCCGGCCATGGGTGCCATGAACAGATTAAAAGAGAGAAAAGACCTGAGCAATATTGCAACCTGGTACCTTGCAGCCGCTTACGGACTGGCAGGACAGGAGGAATTTGGAAGGGAATTGCTGAAAGGTGTAACGACGGAAGTCAGAGAATATGGCCATAACCATTATTATACCTATGGTTCGGCACTCCGAGACCAGGCCATTATCCTGGAGGCCATGACCATCATGAACATGAGATCCGAAGCAGTCCCTCTGATCAGGGAGATCTCCTCCCAACTAAACACTGAACGTTGGTTTAGCACCCAGACCACCGCCTTCTGTCTGATGGCCCTTTCCCGTTATCTTATCGGGAATGAAAACTCTGAAGGATTGAAATATAGTCTGGGGATGAATGCCTCAGCCATGGAAAAGGTCGCCACCAACAAGTCCATTGCCCACCATGATCTGGCCTTTGAAGATCAGGTATCAGGAAAAGTAAAACTCACGAATACGGGTAATTCTAACCTATTTGTCAGTCTTTCTCAAACGGGAGTACCCCTTGCAGGTGAAGAAAACGCGATGAACCGTAATCTTGCGTTAAGCATTCGCTATGTGGATATGCAAAACAAGCCTATCAATATTGAAAATTTGACCCAGGGAACTGATTTTATTGCAGTGCTTACCATCAGCAATCCGGGAGTTCTGGGAGATTATGAGGATCTGGCCCTGAATTTTCTGATTCCTTCCGGTTGGGAGATCCAAAACCAGAGATTATTTGAGAGCAACTCTCTTAATTTTGACATTCCGACGTATGAGGATATCCGCGATGACAGGATCTATAGTTACTTTGATCTTTACAGGGGCAGAACCCTTACCCTGGGTTATAAGCTGACTGCAACCTATGCCGGAAAATACTATCTGCCGGGTATCAGCTGTGAAGCGATGTATGATGATAATATCCAGGCGTTGATTCCCGGAAAATGGATAACTGTCAGTCTGCCTGGGGAATAATAGATTCTTCCTTCCTAAGGAAGTAATGAAAAAAGTGAAAAAAAAGGAATATCTAAAATATTCGATCCTGGGTCTGATTAGCGGGATCTTTCTCTGGAATACGCTTCCGTTAAACCTGTTTGAAGATCCATTATCGGTAGCTGTGTATGATAAAAATGGAGAGCTACTGGGAGCCAGAATTGCATCGGACGGACAATGGAGATTTCCGGAATCAGAAAGTATTCCGGAAAATTTTGATCTCTGCATTCGTTTATTTGAAGACCGCTTCTTTTATCAGCACCCCGGAATAAATCCCCTTTCCCTTCTCAGAGCAGCATCACAAAACCTCAGGGAAAAAAGAATTATTAGCGGAGGAAGCACCCTTACCATGCAGGTGATTCGATTGGCGCGCAAAGGGAAGCCCAGAACCCTAAAGGAAAAGCTTATCGAGATAATCCTTGCTCTTCAGTTGGAACTCAGGTATTCCAAGGAGGAAATCCTCAGGATGTATGCTTCAAATGCTCCCTTTGGCGGAAATGTAGTTGGACTTGAGGCTGCAGCCCACAGGTATTTCAGTTTGAGTCCATTTAAGCTTTCCCTTGCCGAAACTGCTCTGCTTGCTGTGTTACCAAACGCACCTTCTCTGATTCACCCGGGTCGGAATCGTAACATCCTGAAAGAAAAACGGGACCGTCTGCTTGAGAAAATGCTTGAGCAAAATCTGATTGATTCTTTTGAGTACGTGTTATCTAAAAAAGAAATGATTCCTCATTTTCCTGAACCACTGACCAATATAGCCTATCATCTCACAGAGAGGATTAAGATTGAAAATGGTCCTGGCAAGTATTATACAGGGATTGATCCGGTTTTGCAGGAAAGGGTTAATTTCATTCTCGAAGAGCATAAAAAGTCCTTGTATGGCAACGGGGTTTTTAATGCAGCGTGTATTGTGGTGGAAGTGGAATCTGGTGAAATCCTGGCCTATGTCGGAAATATTCGCAACAGCTTGCATCCTGAATATGGCGGCGATGTGGATATAATTTTTTCTCAACGGAGTACCGGAAGCATTCTGAAACCTCTGTTGTACGCTCAAATGCTGAGCAGGGGAGAAATCCTTCCGCATACTCTAATTCCAGATATTCCAACCCGCTATGGCAATTATAGTCCCAAAAACTTTGACCGTGGTTACCATGGGGTCATTCCTGCGTCGGAAGCTTTGATTCGTTCCCTGAATGTCCCATCGGTCAGAATGTTGAACAGGTATGGTGTAAATCGATTTCATCAGGATCTTAAATCGATGGGGTTCAAAGGCTTGCGTTACCCTTCGGATCATTATGGATTAAGTCTTATCCTGGGAGGTGCGGAGACCTCCCTTTTTGAACTTGCAGGAATTTACAGCAGCATGGCCAGGGTTTTAACTCATTACACACGGGAAAAAGGTTCCTATTATAGAAATGACTGGAGGATGCCTGAGGTTTTAAGAACAGATGCAGGGGTGCAGAGGATTCCAGAAGAGCAGGGGTTACTGGGAGCCGGATCTGTCTGGTTGTGCTTTGAGGCCTTAAGGGAACTAAAAAGACCTGATATAGAATTGGGTTGGAAAAACTTCAGTTCGGGCAGGAAACTTGCGTGGAAAACCGGGACAAGTTTCGGATTCCGGGATGCCTGGGCTGTAGGGATCACCCCCGAGTATGTGGTTGCGGTTTGGACCGGGAATGCAAGCGGTGAGGGTAGGCCCGGACTTACCGGACTTTCCACTTCGGCTCCGGTAATGTTCGATGTATTTAATGCACTGCCGGAAACCCCCTGGTTTGAAACTCCCTATGATGACCTTACAAAGGTTCCTGTTTGTAAAGTGAGCGGGTACCTGTCCGGAAGGTATTGTGATTCTGACACTGCCTGGATATCCCCGGCAGGCAAATCCGGTAAAACCTGTCCCTATCACAGGCGTATCCACCTTGATCCCACCGGGCAATTCAGGGTTTTCAGGCATTGCTTTGAATCGGCCGGAATACTCCAACGCAATTGGTTTGTACTTCCTCCGGCGGAGGAATGGTATTACAAACAAAACGAAATTGACTACAAAGATTTACCTCCTGTTCATGTTGATTGCAAAGGTCCGGATAACATCGAGCAGATACAGATCATTTATCCCGAGCCCGGATCGCGTATTTACATTCCCTATGAATACGATGGGAAAAAAGGCAGGGTAGTATTTGAGGCAGCACACCGAAATCCTTCCTCCATTCTTTTTTGGAGTATCGATAATGAATACATTGGTGAAACCAACCGCTTTCATAAAATGGAGATGGTAATCCCTGAGGGAGATCACAGGTTAACCCTTACGGATGAAGATGGAAATCAGATCGTTGTCCCCTTCACTATTTTGGAAAAGGATGGATGATATGCACCTGTAGCGGAAAAGGAAGCCCTTCGCATCCTTGTTAAGACTAATTTTAAATAATCGAATGAAATTTGAAAGCTGAAAAGGATTTAGTTCCTTTATGTCCCTGACTAGCCATACCTGTCTGTTTTTATTGTAATTGTTTAACTTTCTTAGCTATACCAAAAGTGAAGAGATTGGTCCGGTTTTTTAAAAGGAAAGCAGTTATCCTGTTCCTTACCGGCTTTGTAGTTGCCTCGGTGCTTGTTTTTTCGGGCAACAAAGCAGTGAAAGCCACGAATACAGATGAATTCTGTAATTCTTGCCACAATGTTCATCCCCATGCAACCACAAGCTGGAAAATGTCCACTCATTATGACAATAAGAGGGGGATAGTGGTACATTGCATTGAATGTCATTTACCGCCGGAAGGGCTATACAAAATGACTGAAAAAGTGAAAACAGGGATGCGGGATGTTTACGGAACTTTGTTTAAAGATGTATCCCAGATTAATTGGGAAGAAAAGTCGACCGTCGAAGTAGCATCGCGCCACACCTATGAAATATCCTGCATTGCATGCCACGAAAATCTCTTCCCCATCGGACTGACCACGGAAGGGGAAGAAGCCCATCTTTATTATAATGACCATTCCGAAGAATTGCATTGTATTAATTGTCATCTTTCGGTGGGACACTATTCGGAGACTCAGGTACATGCCAAAAATGTGGAATTCGGAAAGGCACCCGTTGAAGTAGCAGGGGTGCTTTATGAGGCCCCGGCTGTAGTAGAAAACTTCCAAAACTTTACGGAATTTGTACCCGGTACTTCGGTTAAATTTGAAATGAAAGCCATTCCGGGAGGGAAATTCATGATGGGTAGTCCAACGGATGAAAAAATGAGGGAAGAGGATGAAGGTCCGGTAAGGGAGTTGGAAGTGTCCGACTTCTTCATGGCAGAGATTGAAACCACATGGGATATGTACCTTGCCTTTTTCAGTGAGACCGGAAGTGAAGGAAGATTATCCGAGGAGGACATAAGACTGAAGCAAGAAACTGACGGAATTTCAGGTCCCACGCCACCCTGGGGTGCACCTGATCAGGGTTGGGGAAAAGGGGATTATCCTGCCATTACCATGTCCCATTATGCTGCGGAAGTTTTTTGTGACTGGTTAAGCCTGAAAACTGGCCGGAAATACCGTCTTCCTACGGAAGCAGAATGGGAGTATGCTGCAAGAGCATCCACTGATGGACCCTATTTCTTTCCGGGCTCTGCTTCCGACTATACAGAGGAGGGGCTTCTGAAAAAAGTATTTGGCCCCGATACCTCAGTAATCAATACCTATACTGTTTATAGACTTAACAGCAGGGCAAGAACCGCTCCACCCGAAAGGGTATTACCTAATCCTTACGGTCTGAAACATATGCTGGGAAATGTGGCTGAGTTTTGCAGTGATTACTACAGCCAGGATATTTTAACTACCTATACCGACGGGATAAGGGATCCCAAAGGACCCGTATCCGGTGATGAATGGGTAATCAGGGGAGGCTCATTCAGGGATGATGCTTCCGACATCCGTTGTGCATCGAGGGAACCTACCCGCACCCCAGCCTGGTTAAAAACGGATCCTCAGATGCCTAAGAGCAAATGGTGGTATTCTGATGCGGTACATGTAGGATTCAGGGTAGTATGCGAATTTGAAAAGTCAAACTCTAACTAAATCATCATAATCATGAGCGAACAAAATAATATGAATCGTAGGAAATTCTTCGGAAATGCTGCAGCTGCAGGTGCCATTGGTGCACTCGGACTGGGTTACCTTGCGAGTTGCAGTACAGGTTCAAAGGGAATAGATGCTGAATCTCCCGAATTTTTAGATAAGGCTCCCGACGGGCAGCCGCTCAAAGCGGGATTGATAGGATGTGGTGGCCGGGGAACCGGTGCTGCGCTTAATTATATTAATGCTGGAAACGGACTTTCTGTGGTAACCCTGGCAGATATGTTTGAAGACCGGATGGCAGGGTGCCGGGAAAAGCTCAAAGAGCAGGCGGGAGTTGAGATTCCCGATGAAAAGTGTTATCTGGGTTTTGATGCTTATAAAAGAGTCCTCGAGGAAGATATCGATGTTGTAATTCTGGCAACTCCACCTTATTTCCGTCCGGAACATTTCAAGGCAGCCATCGAAGCAAGAAAGCATGTCTTTATGGAAAAACCCGTGGCCGTGGATCCCGTTGGAGCGAGAGCCATTATTGCCTCGGCTAAAAAGGCGGAAACCATCGGACTTACTGTGGTAACAGGTACGCAGAGGAGACATATGAGAAACTACGTAGATATTGCTTCCAAGGTAAAGGCCGGAGCCATTGGGGATGTCCTTTCAGCCAATGTTTACTGGAACCAGTCGAAACTATGGCACAAAGATCCAAGGCCGGAGTGGACTGAGATGGAGTACATGCTGCGTGACTGGGTTAACTGGACGTGGCTCTCTGGGGATCATATCGTTGAGCAGCATGTTCACAATATTGATGTAGCCAACTGGTTCATTGGTAAATTCCCTGTAAAAGCCGTAGGTTTCGGATCCAGGCAGAGGAGGGTTACCGGAGATCAGTACGACAATTTCTCGGTTGATTTCACCTATGAAGGGGATATCCATGTACATAGTATGTGTCGTCAGATAAACGATTGCACCAATAATGTTTCCGAGCTTATACGAGGAACGGAAGGTTATACCGATGCTTATGGGGTGATTTGGAACCCCGACGGAACTGAAAAGTACAAGTATCCTTTCCCCGCAGATGAAAACGGAGAACCTTCGTACAGACCGAAAGTGAGTCCTTACGACCAGGAGCATATAGATATGGTTACGGCCATTAGGACCAATTCTCCGATCAACGAGGCGGAAACCACTGCGAAATCGACCCTATGCGCAATTATGGGGAGGATCAGCGCGTATACCGGAATAGAACAAACCTGGGAACAAATGATGGCATCCGATTTAACTCTTGGACCTCAGGAACTTCAAATGGGGAAAGTGGACGTGAACAAATCCGTCCCTGTCCCCGGGTCTGCACCTGCATAATGATTCATAATTGTTAATTAAAAAAAGCCTCATTCTGAGAATGAGGCTTTTTTACTTTTATCGTTGAGGCAGGACAATCAGACAAACTGATCCACCTTGCGGTAAGCTTCAATCACAGCCATTTCGCCCTCCTTTCCCGACCTGGAATTACCGTGTTCCATTCCCATAATCATATTGGTTCCGCCCTTTTGGTAGATATGGCCAAAAACATTCAGATAATTAATCTCACCGGTAGTCGGTTCTTTTCGTCCGGGGTTATCCCCGCACTGCCAGTAACCAATCTCTTCCCAGGCCAAATCCATATTTGGTATCAGGTTTCCTTCCTGAATTTGTTGATGGTAAATATCGAAAAGGATCTTGCATGAAGGACTATTTACGGAACGGCATATTTCGTATGCCTGAGGAATTTTTTTAAGGAAAAGTCCCGGATGGTTGAAAAAATTAAGTGGTTCCAAAACCATGACCAGTCCGTGGGGTTCGAGGATATCACATGCTCTTCGCAGAGATTCCACAACATGAGCAGTCTGATATCCCATTTCCTGTCTTGGATCTATGTGTCCGGGAACCACCGTCATCCATTTTGCATTCACCCTTTTGGCAACTTCGACTGACTCTTCGATCTGGGTCAAAAATTCTTTTCTTTGGTCGGGATTTCCACTGGCAAGACCTGGCTCTGACCAATAAATTTTGTGGGCTACAAATACTCCCATTTTCATATCCAGTTTTTCCATTTCATTGGCAATTCTTCTCTGATCTTCCAGGCTTCGCCCCTTCATGCCATTGTCTTCCATAGCTCTGAATCCCTGATCATACATAAATTTAATCTGATCAATCAGGTCTTCACCCGCACTATTCTGGAACATTCCGAAATGAGGTGCATACAGTAAATTGAAGTTTTCACCCGAAGGATTGGACGGGTTGGCCGCCTTTACTGCACTACCGGTAAGAAGTGAAGCGGAACCGGCTGCAAATGCTGAATTTTTAAGGAAATCCCTTCGTTTCATGTTTTTAATTTTTACGTAAGGTTAGTATTTGAAAAGTTAGTATATGGATCGGATTGACGCTCAATCTTCGGGATTGCATTTGGTAGTTGTTTTTCTGAAAGCCTAAAGTAAGGAAAAATTACTGATATTCATAAATCCCGGCAAGGTTCATCTTCTCTCTTCTTCCCACAAACGAAAAGCTTCTATCTCATCTTTTAAGGAATTAAACAGCCACAGGAAAATAGCCGCATCGTCAATGAGTCCGCCGGGGAGAAAATCCATAACCGCATCAATGGGGGAAACCAGGTAAAGGAATGCAGCGATGATGAGCACTACCTTACCCGTGGGAATACTCCGGTATTCCCCTTTCGCATATGCTTTCAGCATCCTGAAGAACAGGTTGATCCTTTCCATTGCGGATCCCAACTTATCCCGACCCTGATCAATCTTGCTCCTGGCGCTTATCAGCAAGCGGTCCAACCTTTGTCGATCATGGATAATATCCTCTGCTTTTCTTCTGAATCCTTCGAAATACCTTTCCTTCCTACCCATAGCAAGTATTTTTGTTTGCTTAACAAAATACAAATTAATAGATTGCAGCATCTCTACAAATCAGTTTTGCGAAGTAAAGGGAAATAATTGTTCAGATAACGAAAAATCCCGGAATTCTGATGAATTTGTGGTTTGAAATCATCGACATTTTTTTTATGGGTTTCCATACCTTGCTCATTATTTTCAATATTACGGGCTGGATGTGGAGAAAAACCCGTAAATGGAACCTTATCACATTACTTTTGACTGCAGGATCCTGGATTATTCTGGGTTTTTTCTTTGGGTGGGGGTATTGTCCTCTTACCGACTGGCACTTTGCTGTTCTCAGAAAAATGGGGCAATCGGGTCTCCCGTCCTCCTACATTGAATTCCTGGTTGAGCGTCTTACCGGGCTCAATGTCGAAACGGCCCTGATAAATTCCCTTACTCTTTGGGGACTGGTTGCTTCGCTTGCTGTTTCGGGGGTTTTGAATATACGGGACAGACTCAGAAAGAAAAACCCAAAGCTGAATCAGGTCTCGAGAACAAAATAAGTCCAATCATATGGATTTTTTTCATCTGCTTTGTGGTCTTCCCTTGATACGATTCGAAAATCATCAAAATTTATCTCAGGATAAAAAGTATCTCCATCAACAAGGGTGTCAATAACAGTAATATATATCCGGTTTACGCTGTTGAGTGTTTGCTGGTAGATCTCCCCTCCCCCTACAATAAAACACTCTTTCTCACCCTGTTTCTTTGCTCTTTCAACGGCTTTACTGATGGAGGAAGTAACGATTGCATCCGGCAACCGGAAATCAGAACGTCTGGTTATCACTATATTGGTCCTGCCTTTCAGAGCTCCTCCATTCGCCTCATAGTTTTTCCTGCCCATAACTACTGTGTGTCCACGAGTTACTTTATGAAAATAACGAAGATCGTCGGGCATATGCCAGGGCAACCGGTTGTTCCTTCCAATCACGAAATTCTTAGAAATGGCAACGATATGCGACAGGATCATTAAGTTGGGTTTTAAGAACCCAAAGTACTAAATGTATGCCATACTATCAAAAAGCTTGAATAATTCTCCCAATATCCATTTAGACAAATTCCTAACTTTGGATGTTTATTATATTATATATCATGTCTTTATGGAGTATTCTTATTTAGATTTATTCTTAATTTCGTAAACATGTCTAAAAATTAGTTTGTATTGTTATTCGATTCACAATTAAATAATAACTTTAAACTGTCATATTGTTATTTAAATAACAATAATTATAAACCTGATTATTAACATCTGAAAACTTAATTATTATGTCTGCTCAGCAAAGTATGGTAAAAGAGCTTGCCAGGAAGCATGGAAAGACTCGTGAGAGCCTGATCCCGATTCTTCAGGGATTAATTGAGAAAAACCATTATCTAACGGATGAGGCCCTGGTTGAAGTGGCTCGTGAACTGGATATTTCATCTGCCGAAGTTTATGGAACGGCATCCTTTTACACCTTTCTGGATACAGAAGAGAGAGGTGAATATGTAATCAGGATATGCAAAACCATCAGTTGTTCTATGAAAGGTAAAATTGATATTCTGCATACACTGGAGGATACTTTGAAGATCAAGGTAGGAGAAACCACCACCGATAAAAAGTTCACCTTACTTGAGACCAATTGTATCGGGTGGTGTCATAAGGCTCCTGCCATGCTTATTAATGACACTCCCTATACAGAACTTACTCCCAAGAAAGTGACGGAGATCCTTCAGGAATACATGAAAAGATAAGGGGTCTGAAAATTTAATGAACCCGGGAATAACCTGGGTATGAAACTTCAGGGGATCTACGGGGAAATTGAAGTGAAAAAAGGGAAACCCTCAGAAAGAAAAATACATCTAATTAAAATACAATCGTTTAGCATAATTTTATTCTTATGAAAACAGCCAGATTAAAAAGAGTTGATCTGATTTTCGAGAAAGTCAACACGAAAGAAATACTAGAGAAGGCCCTAAAAATGAAGCCAGAAGACATCATTCAGGAGGTTCTGAATTCCGGTCTTCGCGGCAGGGGTGGTGCCGGATTTCCAACAGGTATGAAATGGAAATTTACGGCCGCTGAAAATAATAAGGACAAATACATCGTATGTAATGCCGATGAGGGGGAACCCGGCACCTTCAAGGATCGCCAGATCCTGGATGAAGTGCCAAGAAAGGTTTTCACAGGGATGGCCATAGCTGCAAGAGCTGTAGGTGCCAAAACCGGATATATCTATTTACGGGGTGAGTATAAGTTTTTAGTACCCAAACTTGAAGAAGAGCTTGATCTTTTCCATAGTCTTTTAAAAGATCATAAGCTGGATTTCAGGATCATATTGAGACTGGGGAGCGGTGCCTATATCTGTGGAGAGGAGAGTGCGCTGTTCGAATCCATAGAAGGAAAAAGAGGAGAGCCCCGGAACAAGCCCCCATACCCGACGGTATCCGGACTATTCGGAAAACCTACTGCCATAAATAATGTAGAGACTCTGGTTTATGCAGTGGAAATCCTTGCTCACGGTTCACAATATTTTAAGGATATGGGAACCGATGATTCCCGTGGATCCAAAGTTTTTTCGGTATCCGGAGATACTCCCATCGCAGGAATCTATGAACTGGAGCTGGGTATGACTGTGGAACGTTTTGTGGACGATTTTGGGGATGGAGATACCAAGGCTGTTCAGGTTGGAGGTGCAGCAGGGTTTTGTGTACCCAGGAAGCGATTTAAGGATACCATCATCGGGTTTGAGGGAGTTCCTACGGGGGGGTCTATGAAGTTATTCAACAGTTCCCGTTCCATGTACAATGTTCTTCATAATTACCTGGATTTTTTCACGGAGGAATCCTGCGGACAGTGTACTCCCTGCAGGGTAGGTTGTCAGCAACTACTCAGAGGAATTGAAGCGGTTAAAAGAGGAGAGAAAAACTCACGATACCTCGATGAATTGGTAAAACTTGCGAGTACCATGAAAGTGGCCTCTAAGTGTGGTCTCGGACAATCGGTAGGGAATGCATTTAAATCTATCGTGGAAAATTTCAAAGAAGAAATTATTTACTAACCAGGAAAACTGAAACAATCATGATAAAGTTAAAAATTAACGGATTACCGATAGAGGTGGAAAAAGGTACCACCATACTTGATGCTGCGAAAAAACTTAATTTCAGGATCCCGACACTCTGTCATCATCAGGATCTATGTGTTGCCGGAAACTGCCGGGTTTGTGTGGTGGAGCAGGTAGGAGGAAAAGCCCTGGTAGCTGCCTGTGCAACACCCGTTTCCGACGGTATGGAGATCAACACCAACACCTTGAAAGTCAGGGCTGCCCGTAAACATATCATTGAACTACTTCTCTCCGAGCACAATGCGGATTGTACCAAGTGTTATAAAAACGGTGCCTGTGAGTTGCAATCTCTTGCCAATGAATACAGCATGGGCGACCATTTGTTTCTCGACCTTATTGAGAATAAGGAGGCCATGATCGACATAACCTCCCCCTCTTTGATGAAAGACGACAGTAAATGTATTCGCTGTCAGCGTTGTGTGAGAACCTGTGCAGAGCTTCAGGGCGTTAATGCCTTAGCGGTTGCCAACAAGGGAGCGGAACAAAAGATCTCAAGTTTCTTTGACAAGCCCATGCATGATGTGGTTTGTACGAATTGCGGACAGTGTATTAACCGTTGTCCGACCGGTGCATTGGTTGAAAGAAACTATATTGAAGAGGTTTGGGATGCCATCCTTGATCCTCAAAAGCATGTGGTGGTTCAGACAGCCCCGGCAGTAAGGGTCGGACTGGGTGAAGCGCTGGGACTTTCTGCGGGTGAAAGGGTTACGGGAAAAATGGTGTCGGCCCTCAAAAGACTGGGCTTCGACAGTGTTCTTGATACCGATTTCACCGCCGATCTCACCATTATGGAAGAAGGAACCGAGCTTTTAACACGGCTTAAAAATGTTCTGGTAGACAAACGAACGGATGTTGCTTTGCCTCTTACCACGTCCTGCTCTCCGGGTTGGATTAAGTTCATTGAGCATACATTTCCGGATTTCCTGAAAAATGTATCTACCTGTAAATCACCACAGCAAATGTTTGGTGCATTGGCCAAAACTTATTATGCCACCAAAAGAAAGCTGGACCCCTCAAAAATTGTGAGTGTTTCCATTATGCCCTGTACGGCCAAAAAATATGAAGCCGACCGTCCGGAAATGAGATCGAGCGGACACAAAGATGTAGATTATGTGCTCACCACTCGTGAATTGGCGCGCATGATACGTCAGGCAGGTATCGATTTTGGCGGACTCAATGAAGAAAAATACGACAATCTTATGGGTGAATCAACCGGCGCGGCTGTAATTTTCGGTGCTACCGGTGGTGTTATGGAAGCGGCACTTCGTACTGCATACGAACTGGTTACCGGTCGCGAAGTTCCCTTTGAGAACCTGAACATTACCCCTGTTCGCGGCATGGAAGGAGTGCGTGAAGCCAGTGTAAAAATCGAAGGATGTGTTCCTGAATGGAAATTTCTCGAAGGTGCAGAACTGAAATGCGCAGTGGCTCACGGGCTGGTAAACGCAAGAGAGCTGATGGAAAAGGTAAAGAACGGAAAAGCGGAATATCATTTTATAGAAATAATGGCTTGTCCCGGTGGATGCCTGGGTGGTGGAGGACAGCCCATCCCGACCAATGCTGAGATAAGGGAAAAAAGAGCGAAAGCCATTTACGAAGAAGATATGGGTATGCCCATCCGGAAATCTCATGAGAATCCGGAGGTAGTTGAAATTTACAAGGATTTCCTGGGCTCTCCCAACAGTCATAAAGCCCATGAATTGCTACATACTCATTACACCGAAAGGAACCGTTATTAGCCATTTCTATTCCTCCCGAGTTTTACTATTGGGCTGTCCCTCGCTGGGGCAGCCCTTTTTCTATCTTGTACTGAACCTTAAGCTTCCCAGAGTGTTTGCAGTTAAAATTCCAATCCCATGAAAACAATCCTTTTTCTTTTCGCTACCTCCCTCTTTTTTGCAGTATCCTGCAATACTTCATCAGATGGAGATAAAGATGAGTTCCGGAAAGCCTATATGGATTCCATGCTGCTACTGCCGGATGGGTTCAAAGCCTATCTTATAGCAGAAGACCTGGGCCGCGGCCGACATATCGCGGTGAATGATAATGGAGATATCTATGTTTCCCTGAGAAGACAGAATAATGGGGGCGGTATTGCAGCCCTTCGGGATACCAATAGTGATTACCGGGTTGACCGGATTGAATATTTTGGTGAGTACACCGGAACGGGTCTGGGACTTCATAAAGGTTATCTTTATTTTGGTTCCGACAATGAGGTGGTAAGGGTTAAAATGAACCCGGGTGAACTCCTCCCTGATAGCCAGGTGGAAATCATTGCCACCGGATTCCCGGAACAGAATCAACACGAAGCCAAACCCATGGCATTTGACGGGTTAGGAAATATGTATGTAACGGTAGGTGCACCCTCCAATGCCTGTATGGAGCAGATGAGGACCAAGGGTTCACCTGGCTTGGATCCCTGTCCGCAACTGGAGCGCCAGGCCGGTATTTGGAAATTCAAAGACGACATTCCCAATCAGGACCAGGTAAATGACGGATCCCGTTATGCCACCGGTATTCGTCATGCGGTGGCTCTTGAGTGGAATTCTTCATCCGATTATCTTTATGTAGTGCAGCATGGGAGGGATCAGTTAAATCAGTTCTTTCCGGATATGTATACCACCGAAGAGAGTGCCGAATTACCTGCCGAAGAATTTCTTTTGCTGGAAGAAGGATCGGATGCAGGATGGCCATATTGCTATTACGATCAATTTCAGAAAAAGAAAATCCTTTCCCCTGAGTACGGAGGAAACAGGGAAATAACAGGAAGGTGTGAGGATAAAATCGATCCCATAATGGCATTTCCGGGTCATGTAGCTCCGAATGACCTGATTTTTTATCATGCCGATCAGTTTCCGAAAAAATATCGACAGGGAGCATTTGTGGCCTTTCATGGATCCTGGAACCGGAGTCCCGAACCTCAGGAAGGCTATTACGTGGTCTTCGTTCCCTTTGAAGGTGCTTATCCTTCGGGCGACTGGGAAGTATTCGCAGATAATTTTGACCGGGTCGATCCGGTAAAAAGTCCCAGAGATGCTGAGTACAGACCCTGCGGACTGGCGGTGGGCCCTGATGGTTCCCTTTACGTTGTCGACTCGGTAAAGGGCAATGTCTGGAGAATTGTGTACGAAGGGTAAAAATTCATATTTCCCATTAATTCAAATTGACTATTTTTACAGGAAAATAGCCAAAAAATGATCAGAACCCTTTTCATCCTTCTTTCCCTTTTCATGTTTTCATGTGGGGGGAACCAGGAGTCAAAGACCGAAACTTCCGGTACCACAGAAAATTCAGTGCAGGAAGATGAACCTGCAATAAATGTTTCTTCCGCCGTAATGGAAAGGGGAAAACAGGTATACAACGCTCATTGCCTTGCCTGCCACCAGGCCGACGGTAGCGGAAACCCCGGAATGTATCCGCCTCTGGATCTGACAGAAACCGTACTGGGGGATAAGGACAAACTGATTGACATTACGCTTCACGGACTTACTGGCGAGATTGAAGTGAAAGGTGAGATTTACAATCAGGTTATGATACCTCATAATTTTCTTACAGACGAGCAGATCGCCGATGTGCTGACCTACATCCGGAATAGTTTCGGCAACGAGGCAGAGGCCGTTTCTGTGGAAGAGGTTGCAGCCCGACGAAGCAATGCTACAAAATAAGAACTAATATAACTCCAGGAATTCATAAGGGTTTCCTGAATGTTTCAGAAACCTCTTGAAATCCTCCCCGGAAATCACCAGGGTGGCCGTATTGTCATTTGGATGAAAACTCACCTTTTCTGCATTCGCAATATTTTTATCCATAAACAGGTAAACATGATTACTGGTATCATTTATGATTCCGAATACGGAAACCGACCCGGGTGAAACACCCAGATATTTTTCCATTCTTTTTTCGGAAGCAAAACTAAGCTTTCCCTGCTTCAGGCGTAACTCCAGTTCCCGGATATTCAGATTTTGTCGGTGATCAAAAATCACAAGGTAATGCCGGTTCCCCTTATGGTTTCTAAAGAAAAGATTTTTACAATGGAAAGCATCGATGTCTTTCCAGTATTCCATTGCCTTTTCGATATTCGGCAAGGGAGGATGTTCATACAATTCATATTGAATTGACAAATCCTTCAGGGTTCTTAGGACAAGCGACTTATTTTTAGTCATATAACTGAATTTATCGGAGAAAAAAATAATCGTTTAAAATACTACTCAATTCAAAAAAAACATAACTTCGATTAAGTAAACCTGAAAACAACTGCCTGAAATGAGAGCTCAGCTAAAGATTACCTTCACCCTGGGAGTGATTATTTTATCCATATCAACGTATGCCCAGATCGATTCCTTTGATATGTCCGGATATTACCTTCCTGACTACGACAGGAAAGGACTGGAATTCAAGATAAATGTAAATAACTCATTACAAAATAACCGGTTCAGGAATGGGGACGGCGATGTAATTGAAAATGAACTTTTCAATATGGATCAATACATCGATTCAAAGTACCAACGAACAATAAACCTTGAAAGATTGCAGGCCATTCGCAGCTACCATGCGGGTATCAGCAATTATATCCTGAACACAAGCAATGATAACTCAGACCTTCAAACCAGTCGTTCACTAACTCTGAGGGCCTGGCTGGATGCGGAACATATCAACCGGCTTTATATTAAGCAAAATTACTATTTGGAGATCAGCCCTGCTTTTTCCTACTCATATACTCTAAACCGCACTTCAGATAACTACCTGGAAGAACCGGATATACTCCCTGACTCACGGGTAAAAAATAATCAGAATCGGATTTATTTCGCCACAGATATCCGTTTGGGGAAGGGGCGCATCGAACCCATAGAAGATGCAAGACAGTTAATTTATATCCTTTCAGAATTGAGGGATGCCAACCGGCTGGTAAGGGAACCGGATCCGGAGGAAATGATGGAGATTGCCCATGAAATATCCAGGATTAAAAACAAGCGCTTCCTGGATTTCCGGATTCGACGCAAAGAGGAACTGGTATATGTTGATTCGGTTCTTCAATCCTACAATCTAATTACTGAAAATGATGCCTTATACTTTGTGACTCTCAATGATTACTGGTCTTTTGCTGATCTGCCGGACAGATCAAGCGGGTACAGATTTTCGGTTGGTTTTGAACCCGGATTGGATTTTGTCAGGGACTGGGAATACACAAAAACCTTTTCCAAAACCACTCCGGATGTGTGGGAATTTGAGACGCTGAATTTAAATTATACTGTACCGCTCGACTTTTCTGTACGGTATGAAAATTCCAGGCCTGTTAGTCTGAATTCCCAGCGCTATTATATGTTGGAAGCCTACTACATTCTGGAATTTACCATGCCGAGAATCATTATTCCCAGTCTGTGGGATGTACCGGAAAAACTTAAGAAGGAGTACTATTCAATAACAGGAAAGTACGATTACTTTTGGTACCCGAACTCCCGCTCCCGCATCGGGATGCAAAATCAACTCAATGCATTTTACGACAGGACCTTTAATTATGATGGTGAGTTTATATCGGGTGATCTTCGATATACACTTATTCTTTCCGGACAGGGATACTATTTTATTTCCCCTCAGGTAAGTATACAGGGATCGGCCGGTTATATTCTTGGGAGCACTACCCGGGATACGGAGAGGATTTTAAAACTTTCCGGGTACGATTCCCTGAACAGCCGGTTCTATTTTATGGTATCTTTTAATTATAAGATTTTCTAGCCTATTCCATTTCCATCCAGACCGGACAATGGTCGGAATGAACCACCTCCTGCATGATCCCGGCATTGGTAAGCCTGGGACTGAGTTCCCGGGTAACCATATGATAATCGATCCTCCATCCCAGATTTTTTTGTCTTGAGTTTGCCCGGAAACTCCACCAGGAATATTGCCCGGCTTCTTTATTAAACTCTCTGAAACTATCGATAAATCCGCTTCCCACGAATTGATCCATCCAGGCTCTTTCTTCGGGTAAAAATCCGGATGATTTTTTATGTCGTTCCGGATGGTTGATGTCGATGGGCTTGTGACAGATATTGTAGTCCCCGCTTAGAATAAGGTTGGGTCTTTGTTTCCTCAATTCTTCAATATAGTTAAAAATGGCATCCAGGTATTTCATTTTAAATTCCTGTCTTAGGTCCCCGGTTGTTCCGGATGGGAAATAGGAATTGACCAGGGTGATATCCTCAAAGTCGAGTCGCAGCAGTCTTCCTTCTACATCGAATTCCCTGATTCCCAATCCACCTGAGAAGTAATCCGCCTTTTCTTTGGAAAGGATTCCCACCCCGCTATACCCTTTTTTCACGGCCATATTCCAGTATTGATAATAGCCAAGTTGTTCAAAGGCCAGCTTATCTACCTGATCTTCCTGCATTTTGGTTTCCTGCAAACATACGATATCGGGTTGTTCTGCCGACAGCCAGTCGAGAAAGCCTTTAGAGATAGCAGAGCGAAGGCCGTTTACGTTATATGAAAAAATCCTTTTGCCCATAATTGATCAAAATTTTTAGCCTCAAATTTAAGGATTTGATCAGGAAAACCGAACGTATAGCAATGCACCCGACAAGGATGAATCAAATATTCTTAATTTTGGGTCATGGAAATGCAATCCGAAGGCATGGTCATTAAAACCACAGGCAGTTGGTTTACGGTCAGATCGGGTAATTCAGTCGTCCCCTGCAAGATCAAAGGGAAGTTCAGGATTCGGGGAATCCGGGCTACCAATCCGGTAGCGGTGGGTGACCGGGTGGATTTTATCAGAAATAATGATGGGACGGGACTGATTATACACATACACGAGCGAAAGAATTATATTATCCGGCGATCGTCCAAGCTATCCAAAGAATATCAACTGATCGCTGCCAATGTGGATCAGGCCTGGTTAATTGCAAGCATAAGCTCACCTCAGACCTTTCCCGAATTTATTGATCGTTTTCTGGTAACAGCGGAGGCCTATAATATACCTGCCAATCTTGTTTTCAATAAAACCGATCTGTACAATGAGGAGGAAACCGAAGAAATGAAGCTCCTCAGTTATGTTTACAGGGAAATTGGTTATCCTGTATATCAAATATCGGCCTTAAGAGGGGAAAACATTCAGGAGATAATGGGAAAAATGAAAGGAAAACTGAATGTGGTTTCGGGAAATTCGGGAGTAGGAAAATCGACCCTGATCAACAGGATGGACCCGACCCTCAACCTCAGAACCGGTGATATTTCTCAGGCGCATTCCTCGGGAAGACACATTACCACGTTTGCAGAGATGCATCCCTTTTCTTTTGGAGGAGCAGTAATTGATACCCCGGGGATCAGAGGATTTGGACTGATAGATTTTGACAGGGAGGAACTCTTTCATTTCTTTCCGGAGATCTTCCGGATATCGCACGACTGCAGATTTCACAACTGCACCCATATTCATGAGCCGGGTTGTGCGGTTATTGAAGGAGTGGAAAACGGGGAGATTTTTGAGTCACGATACCGAAGTTATCTCAGTCTGATGGAGGACGAAGACGAAAAATACCGCTAGGATTTACTGAATCTCTGGATTGCCTTATCGGCAATGTGTTCCCCGATAGAGAAGGAGGCAGTAGCCGCCGGAGAGGGAGCATTCAGCACATGCAGAAAATTTCGGTCTTCCAGAAAAAGAAAATCATCAATCAACTTACCCCGGATATCACAAGCCTGGGCACGGACTCCTGCCCCACCGCTCACCAGGTCTTTTTTTTGAATTTCCGGAATCAATCTTTGAAGAGCCTGGGTAAAAGCAGACTTACTGAAGGAGCGGTAAATTTCACCCAGCCCCATTCCAAGATGACCCCATATTACCTTTTGGAAACCTGGCCAGGAAAGGGAACTCCAGGTATCGGTGATGGAAAAACTTGTTTTCCGGTAGCCTTCTCGTTTAAAGGAAAAAACCGCATTCGGACCGGCTTCCACTTCACCGTGGATATTCCGGGTAAAATGCACGCCCAGAAACGGAAACTCTGGGTCCGGTACCGGATAGACAAGATTTTTTACCAGGTGTGTTCGTTCGGGTCTTATCTTATAATATTCTCCTCTGAAGGGTATAATTCTGTATGGGACTTTTGAATGGGTAAGCCTGGCTATCCGATCAGCAAACAATCCACTGGTATTAATAACGAATTTCGTGCGGTACTCTTCTTTTTGGGTCAAAACCAGGATCTCCTCATCGGAGTGCTTATTCAATGCTTTCACTTCCTGGTTCAGATCCACCTTAACTCCGTATTTCGACTCAATGATCTCCTTAATTTTTACCGAAACAGCCCGGTAATCAATGATCCCGGTGTAGGGCAGGTGGATGGCTTCAATTGCATTCACATGGGGTTCATAATCTTTCACCTCGGATGGCCCGATCCGGTGGATCTTATCAAGTCCGTTCGCGATTCCTCTTTTATACAGGTCTTCCAATCGGGGCAGTTCCCGCTTATGCGTGGCGACGATCAGTTTTCCGCATAATTCGTACGGGATTTCATTCTCATCGGCAAACCGGATAAGTTTATCGAATCCCTGGAGGCAGTTGGTAGCTTTCAGGCTTCCTGGACGATAATAGATCCCTGAATGAATAACCCCGCTATTGTTACCTGTTTGATGAAGTGAAACATCCTTTTCCTTTTCGAGAAGGGTAATTTTCAGATGCCGACCTTTTTCAGCCAGTTTCAAAGCCGTGGAAAGTCCGACAATCCCTCCGCCAATAATGATTACATCAGAATTCATTCAACCGGTTTTTGGAGTTACCTTTTACAGACAGAACCGGGCATTCAGACCTTTTTTTGAATATACTCCCGGATCATTTCATCATAGTTGGACATGATGTGTCTTAGGATCTTATTACTGACATCAAAAGTAATATTATTTATTTTAGAGAGTGGCAGAATTTTCGGAGAAGTGCCGGAAATGAAGGCGGATGAGTAAGTATGCAAAAGATTACTTTCAATATTCATCTCTCTTAATGTAATGCCGGATGCTAAAAGAATGGCCAAAACCTTTTGCCGGGTTATTCCGGGCAGGATTAATTCAGAAGGTGGGGTACAAACGGTTTCGCCGGAAATTATAAAGAAATTCGACTGACTTCCCTCGGTTATGTATCCTTGGGTATTCGACAGGAGGACTTCATAAACGTTGGAATCTTTTTTCAAATTGGCGATCTTTTCTTTAAAACCCGGGCGCCAGTTCTTGTAATTGGGATCGGGACGTGTCATTTCTATGGTCATGGAAGTCACTCCCATCTTATACATTGAGGGATCGGGATAAAAGTGCGGAATCTGGTAAATAAATAAATCAGACCCGTGTTCATCCGCATGGAAAACCACCTTGATATTTCCAAACCTGAGACAGGAGGTTCTGATAAAAAAAATAATCTGCTCATTAAATAAAGATAAGCTCACCGAAGTATCTGGCATTTGCTTTTGTATGGAAACCGAAAAGCGGAGAAAATGGTCCTCCAGAAAAAGTGGGATCCCTTCTATTACCCTTAAAACCTCGTAAACATTGGTTCCCTTCAGCAGAAAACCCGGGTCGAATGATTCGGAGGCAAGTACCTTATGATTCCGCAAGTATATGTCTGAAGCAATTTCCATGATTTAACCGGATGTAAAGATACACCGGATAGGGTAATAATAATGCCCCGAGCCTTTAAATTCCCGGGGCATTATCCAAACCTAAAAACGGAACGGAACAATCCTAAGACGAGCAGAGAGATTGAATGTTATAAATCACCAAAGGACTACGTAGGGAACAGGCTAGTTCAAAGATTATGTAAAACACATGAAAGTCATTGATAATCATATCCTATGGAAAGCAATATTAAACCTCTTGATCAGGGAGTTTATCAATTAGGCAATTAAATATTCTGAATTGTTTCTAGAATTAAACACAATTATATAGTTTTACCCCTTCACTTTTCCAGATGATTTTAATTTTGGAAAGTTTAGACACATGTGTTAGGGGGAAATGAATCAGGATAGATAATAATTTTACGGGCTTAAAAAATGAACAAACTGGTTTTTTTTGTCGACGACGACACCATGATATTAAATTTATTGGAATACACGTTTAATAATCAGCGTGATTACGACATAAAAACCTTTTCAAGTGGCAAAGATTGCATTGATAATCTTCATTTAAATCCCGACCTCATTGTTCTTGACCATGTATTTAAGGACGATGGTCAGGTACCTGCCAATGGTCTGCAGACTTTGAAAGAAATCAGGAAAACCCACAAAGACATTCCTGTTCTGGTATTGTCAAATCTGGATGATGAGATCATGCAGGAGTGGTATAAGGAAGGCGGAGCCACCTCTTACATTCCGAAAAATGATTACTTCATTGATAATCTGATGGAAGCCATTGACCGGGAGCTTTAAGGATACCGGGTTAGTTTCCTTTAGAACATTCATTTCCAGTCAATTTAAATTTGTCAATCTTGTTTGGTAAATAAATTATAATTCCTACTTTTGCACCACTAAATTTTGGCGACGTGAGTTGGATAGATGAATACATGATTCCTTTCTACGGATTAAAAGAAGGGATTCATGAATACGAGTTTGAAGCCAGTGATCAGTTCTTTAAACATTTTGACAATCCGGATGTACAAGGCGGGAATCTGAATATTGATCTTACTCTTAAAAGGAAAAGTTCGTTTCTTGAACTCGGGTTTGGGATTAACGGTAGTTTAAGGGTTGCCTGCGACAGATGCCTGGAATTTTTTGATCATCCAGTGAAGGCAAATGAAGAATTATACATACGCCTGGGTGAAAAAGAGGAGGAAATATCGGATCGTGTGGTCATGATCCCCCGGGATGAAACCCGAATTAACGTTGCGCAGTACATCTATGAGTTTTCAATACTGAATATTCCTCCCCAGCGGTTTCATCCTGTAGGTGAGGATGGTAAACCTGAATGTGATCCGGAAATGTTAAGGAAAATTGAAGAGCATTCCCCAGGGGAAGAAAAGCATGTGATGGATCCCAGATGGGAGGTACTATCGAAACTAATGAAAAAAAATTAAAATAAAATGGCACATCCAAAACGGAAAACTTCCAAGACCAGGAGAGATAAAAGACGTACTCACTATAAGGCAGAAGCACCCACACTGTCTGTATGTCCCACAACCGGAACTGTTCACAGAAGGCACCATGCCTATTATGTTGACGGAAACCTTTACTACAAGGGCAAGCTCGTCATTGATAAGGAGAACGAGCTTAGTTAACCCCTTTCCGGGTCTTGTACCCTTCAGGCATGCGTATTGGTATCGACATTATGGGCGGAGATTATGCTCCTGAATCCACCATTTCAGGAAGTATTCTCGCACTTGGTGAACTGTCCTCCGATACCGGACTGGTTTTTTATGTAACCGGAACGAGTTACAGAAAATTTCTTCCGGAAGAGCATTATAATTCCCAAAGAATTGAAATTGTAGATTGCCAGGAGGTTATTGAAATGAGCGATAACCCCTATAAGGCCTTTACCCGAAAGAAGGAATCCGGAATTCATAAAGCTTTCCGCGATCTAAAGTCCGGAAGGATTGATGCATTTTGTAGTGCAGGCAATACCGGTGCCATGATGATAGGAGCAAGTCAGGTTATCAACCTGATACCCGGCATAATCCGTCCAGCCATAGCCGCCAATATTCCTAATTTCCATGAAAAACCTCAGGTTCTCCTTGATGTGGGACTAAATCCGGATACACGACCGGATGTACTATACCAGTATGGGATATTGGGCAAGGCCTATTGTATGAGTGTGCATAATCTTCAGGATCCGACAGTCGGACTTATTAACATTGGAATTGAAGAGGACAAGGGGAACCTTGCTTCGAGATCGGCCTATCAGCTGATGACCGACAGTTCTGATTTCAGATTTGCAGGCAATATTGAAGCCAATGACCTTTTTATTGACCCGGGAGCGGATGTGCTGGTCACAGATGGTTTTGTGGGGAATATCATCTTAAAGGAGGCCGAAGGTTTTTACAAACTATTAAAAATGAAAAAAATTCAGGAAGGTTTTTTCGAATTTTTTAATTTTGAAAATTTTGGAGGTACACCTATACTGGGTATCAACAAACCGGTGGTTGTTGGACATGGCATATCCAACAGCAAAGCGATTAAGAATATGATCCTTCATACCCGCGAGGTTGCTTCCAATATTCTGATTAATAACATTAAAGAAGCGATAGAATAATGGCAAATTTAAGAGCGGCAATCACCGGTATTCATGCATGGTTACCGGAATACAGGTTAACCAATGATGAACTGAGTACAATGGTGGATACCTCTGATGAATGGATCATGCAGAGGATAGGAATAAAGGAGAGAAGGATTCTGAAAGAAAAGGGGAAGGCGACTTCCGATATGGGAGCTGAGGCGGTGAAGGGGCTGCTGAAAAAAACGAACACTCGACCCGGGGAGATTGATCTCATCGTGGTGGCTACCATCACGCCAGATATGAGTTTTCCTTCCACCGCCAATTTGATCGCTCATAAGGCCGGATTAAAGAATGCCTGGGGGTTTGATCTTGCTGCTGCCTGTTCGGGATTTATCTTCGGACTGGAAACGGCAAACCGCTTCATTACATCCGGTGCTTATAAGAAGGTTATTCTTGTCGGGGCCGATATGATGTCGTCCATTACCGATTATACGGACCGTACCACCTGTCCCCTCTTCGGCGATGCTGCAGCAGCAGTTTTAATTGAACCGACCTTTGATGAGAATGCTGGGATCATTGATCACATACTTGAATCTGATGGATCGGGTGGGAAATATCTTTATCGGAAGGCTGGTGGATCTCTACATCCTACAACTCATGAAACGGTTGACAAAGGATGGCATTTTATATATCAGGAAGGCCAGGCTGTATTTAAAGTTGCGGTCTCAAAAATGGCAGATGTATCGGTAGAGATTATGAAAAGAAACAACCTTTCTCCTGAAAGTAACCTCTGGCTGGTGCCGCATCAGGCGAATAACCGGATTATTGAGGCAGTAGCAAGGAGGATGGGACTTGAGAAAGAAAAGGTTATGATCAATATTGAAAAGTATGGCAATACTACTGCCGCAACCATTCCTTTATGCCTTTGGGAGTGGGAACCCCGGCTTAAAAAAGGAGAGGATTTGATTCTGACCGCTTTTGGGGGTGGTTTTACCTGGGGTGCCGTTTATTTGAAATGGGCTTATGATCCATCCTGAGGCAATTCCTGACCTTAGGGTTCGTAAAATAATTCTTATCTTTACCCGTTCTTAATTAATTGCATTTTATAATACTCCCGACATGGCAAAAAACTATGAAGCAGACAACCAGGCTATCAATTTAATTGGTACAGGAACTACAATTGAGGGGAACGTAACCTCCAACGGAGATATCAGAGTTGACGGAACCCTGAAGGGTCAATTAAATACCAAAGGTAAAGTTATTGTGGGTGACGGCGGTAAGATGAACGGTGAGGTACATTGCAAAAACTTTGATGTGGAAGGAAGTGTGGAAGGAAAGGTTTTTGTTGAGGAGCTGCTTTCACTCAGATCCAAGTCAAAGCTGGTTGGAGAGATTACCACTAATAAGCTGGCTATAGAACCCGGTGCCATTTTCACTGGGAAATGTGACATGGGAGGCCAAAACCAGTATAATCTTGGAAAATCAGCCGAAGTCAAAGGAGAAAAAGGAAAATAAGGATTCCAACCTGGCAAATTATGCCAAATACACCGGTATTGCCTTTCAAATGCTCGGAATCATTTTATTTTTTGTATGGGCCGGGTTTAAGCTGGATGAAAAATATCGTGAAGGCGAACCCTTGTTTATCATAATCATGTCCATTTCAGGGGTGTTTATAGCACTCTATGCCTCTCTTCGGGACTTCATAAAATTTAAAAAGTAAACATTCTTTGCTAACTTTCGTATCTCTTTTGGTGAGATCCGGAAAAGGTTTCCGAATCCCTGACTAACACATAGGTAGTTTTTATGAAAAAATCCCTGAAGGTATACCTCGTTTTACTGTGTATGGCCCTGCTATTTACAGGGTTTTCATGGGTTATAAATGATCTTCTGGAGATCGGACTACCTTTCAGGCAGAGCCTGCTTTTGATCTTATCTTCCTTTCTGATTTCGATTATTGTGAGTTTTATTTTCCAGTACAGACAAGAAAAAGGAAAAACGAAGGGGGTGATCAACACCCTCCTTTCTCTGGTGGTGAAATTTCTGCTTTTTCTGGTGCTGCTTGCTGTATTTGCATTAGGCTCGGAGAAGCTGGATATAAGTTTTCTGGTTACTTTTTTTATTCTGTATTTATCGTATACTTTTTATCTTTTGTTTACATTTGTCTCAGTTTTACGCACAAATAAACCCCAGGGTGCAGATGAAAATGGAATGGCCTCCTAAAAGACTGGTGTTATGGGTTGTAATGATATCCCTTTTCTTTCCCGGCCTGCAGGCTGAGGATCCCCACCAAACCACCCCGCATAATGAATCTCAATCCGAAACGGTTGAACACGCCGATTCCGGTCATGGTGAAGAAAAAGAATTCAAGGCAGGTGAATTCATTCTCGATCATATTGGAGATTCCCACGAATGGCACCTTTGGACCAATGCCGAAGGAGAGCACATAAGCTTGTATCTTCCCGTAATCCTTTACAGTAAAGATCAGGGACTTCAGGTATTCATGTCATCAAGACTGGCTCACGGCCATCATCATAAGGGCTTTTTTATCTCGCACGAAGGGGAAAATAAAGGTAAAATTCTGGAAGAGACCCGGAACGGGGAAATAGTCAAACCCCTGGATTTTTCGGTCACGAAAAATGTGGTCGCGATGTTTTTTTCGGCTTTACTACTTTTGTTGATCTTCACCCGAATGGGTAAGGTATATAAAAGGGAGAAAAACGTGGTTCCCACCGGAGTCAATGCCTTTCTCGAGCCCATCGTTGTCTTTATCAGGGATGAAATTGCCAAACCCAACATCGGACATGCCAAGTATGAGCGTTTTATGCCCTATCTCTTAACGGTATTCTTTTTTATATTATTAAATAACCTGATGGGGCTGGTTCCTCCACTACCTCCCTTTGGGGCAAATGTCACAGGAAATATTGCCGTTACCTTTACACTGGCCTTTATCACTTTCATTATCACACAATTCAGCGGAACCAAAAATCACTGGAAACATGTGGTTGCAACCCCGGGAGTTCCGATTTGGCTCGCTCCCATCATGATACCGGTAGAGATTATCGGATTGATCTCTAAACCCTTCGCACTCATGGTCAGGCTCTTTGCCAATATTACGGCAGGTCATATTATCGTTTTAAGCCTTGTTTCGGTAATTTTTATTTTTAAAACCATACTGGTAGCACCGGTGTCTATCGCCTTTGTATTATTTATGGAAATCCTTGAAATTCTTGTTGC
>CAZNFR010000019.1:0-51605 GCA_964572225.1 uncultured Bacteroidaceae bacterium | reverse complement strand
AATTATTTATTGAGCTTTCAACAGGTGTGCGCTTGCTCATGCAAGACGCACACATTTTGTATAAGTGATGGCAGGCAAAGTGAATAATATTAAGGTATGTAGCCCGCTCAAACTGCATAGCGGTTTGACAAGAAGCTACCACGCAATCTGCCACTATTCATACAATTTATCGTTAGCCACCATTTTAGAAAAACCGAGAAATGTTTTGCGCTTTAAATTATTAGTAATAACTTTGTGATTACATTTAAATTATTCTTAATGATGGATATATCAGTTATTAAAATCGGTAATTCCAGAGGTATTCGTTTGAGTAAAACCATTCTGGAAAGATATAATATCAAAGATACAGTTGAGCTTATTATGGAAAAAGGATATTTAATAATAAAACCAAAGGAATCACCTAGAGAGGGATGGGGAAAAGCATTTAAAAAAATGAGGGATAATCAGGATGACGAATTATTAATAGATGATATTTTTATCGACGAAAATTTGGAAGAATGGAAATAGAACAATATCAAATCGTCCTGGTAAATCTGGATCCGACTATTGGAAGCGAAATAAAAAAAACCAGACCGTGTGTGGTAATTTCACCAGATGAAATGAATAAACACTTACGGACTATTGTGATCGCTCCCATGACAAGTACCTCCAAAAAATATCCCACAAGAACGGAAGTCTTTTTTCAAAAAAAGAAAGGGTGGATCGTTTTAGATCAGGTAAGAACCATTGATAGAAAAAGAATCGTTAAATCTTATCATAAACTTTCCGAAAAAGAAATAATAAAAGTAAAATCAATCCTTAAAGAAACTTATGTGGACTAAAATAAACGGCGGGTAACACGTAATATACGTCAGCCGGGGGTTTGTGGGTAATTTAAGCTTTTGTACATTTACTAAAAATTGTAACGGTTTGATGGGTTAGAACTTCGAAATCCCGACCTACGAATATTGCCACCGTTACCAGCAAAAGACGCGACAGTGCAACGATTAACATGGATATTTAATGCAAAATAAGCAACGATTAATTTTGATTTGCGACGAATAAAGGTTATTTTCGTTGCAAATAATGCATTGAATGAAAGCTTTTATATATCAAAAAGCCAATTGGCCAGAATTTACCTGGAATAGTAATGATTTCCTGGACATATTAAGTGAGGCAAGAAATCTACAGGGCAGACTTATTGGAAAAATGGAAACATTAGGTTTCGATTTGAGAAAGGAGGCATTACTTGATACGCTGACTCTTGATGTAGTAAAATCATCGGAAATTGAAGGTGAGTTTATTAATCCAGACCAGGTGCGTTCATCAATTGCTCGCAGGTTAGGAATGGAAATAGCAGGAGCAGTTGAATCTGACAGGAATGTAGAAGGAGTAGTTGAAATGATGCTTGACGCAACTCAAAAATGCTTTGACCCTTTAACAGCTGATAGACTTTTTGATTGGCATGCTGCATTATTTCCGACTGGAAGAAGTGGAATGTACAAAATTACTGTTGCAGACTGGAGAAAGGATACCATGGGGCCTATGCAGGTTGTATCTGGAGCAATGGGAAAAGAAAAGGTCCATTTTCAAGCACCAGACTCTGATTTGGTAGATAAAGAGATGACTCGATTTCTCGATTGGTTCAATAATAGTAAACTTGACCTGGTAATCAAAGCAGCAATTGCACATTTGTGGTTTGTGACAATCCACCCATTTGAAGATGGAAACGGAAGAATAACAAGAGCATTGACAGATATGCTTCTTGCGCAAGCTGACAAAAGTAACCAACGTTTTTACAGCATGTCTGCTCAGATTCGTTTGGAAAGAAAACAATATTATGAGATACTGGAAAAAACGCAAAAAGGAAATTTAGATATAACTGATTGGATTGTATGGTTTCTAAACTGTTTGATTAATGCTTTGAAATCCACGGATTCAATACTTAAAAAAGTATTATTCAAAGCTGATTTTTGGAAAAAACATATAACTACAGAACTAAATGACCGACAAAGATTATTATTGAATCGGTTAATGGATGGCTTTGATGGGAAATTGACATCATCCAAATGGGCAAAAATTGCAAAATGCTCTAAAGATTCGGCTGTTAGAGATATTAACGACTTGATTGATAAAGGTATATTGCAAAAAGAAGCAGCAGGAGGAAGAAGTACAAATTATGAGCTGATAGGAATGCCAGCTGGTAACACGCAGTCATAAAACATTGCGCGGATTGTGCAAAATATGAACGAAATAACATTTAATCAAGGGCTTGGCGGGCTGAAAAGTTTGTGTTTCAAAATGTGCAACTTTTCATAACACAAACCTTATCTCATGCTGAAATGACAAACCTTGAAATACTTAAAGCAGCGTTTAAAGAATTCTCCGGAATGTCCGAAGAAGCATTCAATTTATCCACGAATTTCTGGCATGAAAAATCGTTCAAAAAAGGAGAACTATTTAACGATTTTAAAAATGTTTGTAAGGAGTTAGGATTCGTGATAAAAGGTACATTTCGCTCTTACATCATAGACCAAAAATCTGGAGAAGACAAAAACATATTCTTCTTTTCCCAAAATGGTTTTGTTACTGCCTACAAAAGCTTTGTTAAGCAAATCCCATGTAACTATTATACAGAAGCATTAACAGATTCCCGCATAGTTAGCATCAATATATTTGATCTCAAAAAACTATATAAAGAATCGCACGAATGGGAATGCTTCGGACGCTTGACTGCTGAAATGGCCGCAAATATTGTTATCGATAGAGTTGAAAGCTTTTTATTAAAATCTCCGGAAGAACGATACCTTGAACTAATTCAAGCCCATCCTGAACTTTACGAAAAAGTACCTCTTTACCACATATCCTCCTATTTAGGGATACAAGGTCCTTCACTTAGCAGAATAAGAAAAAGATTAACGGATAGTAAGCGATTTTAACCTGGGTTAAGGAAATTCACCATCTACTTCTTCATTTTTGCAGGGTAATTATTTTTTAAATCAAGCAAAATGAAAACAATAATTCTTTTAAAATGATGGTGAAATGAAAAAGTCAATCGAATCAAAAACAATTGTATTTGTCCATGGCCTCTCTTTAAACTCAGAAAGTTGGTCGGGATGGAAATCTTACTTTGAAGAAAGAGGATATACTACTTATGCTCCAAGTTATCCGGGTCATCATGGTGATCCGGCAAAATTAAGGGAAAATGCACCTGATAATTTAGGACAATTAACATTCTCCGAGGTACTAAATCAATTTGAAGTATTCATTCAAACATTACCTGAAAAGCCAATCCTTATTGGTCATTCAATGGGGGGATTAGTCGCACAGAAGTTAGTGGAAAAAGACCTGGCAGAAGCTGCAATAATAATCAGTAGTGCACCTCCAAAGGGAGTAATTACAACAAAGCTGAGTTTTGCCAAATCCAACTTTGGTTTACTAAATCCATTCAAGGGCAATTCTGTCCATTATCCGACTAAAAAGTGGTTTCATTACGCTTTCACAAACACATTATCAAGGGAAGAATCAGATCGCATATTTGAACAATATGTTGTCCCTGAAAGCAGAAATATAGCCCGTGAAACTTTGAAGAAAGCAGGTAAAATTGATTTTAAAAAACCACATGTTCCTATGCTTTTTATTTCAGGTAAAGAAGACCATACCATTCCTGCTTCGCTTAATTCGAAAAATTTCAAGCGATACAAAGACAATAGGAGCATCAGAGAACATAAAATCTTTGAAGGTAAAGATCACTTTATTGTTGGATCAGAAAACTGGCAAGAAGTTGCGGGCTATGTAAATAACTGGATAGAATAAATCCATATGCATCATAGTGTATAAGGAACAACGGTTTGAGTTTCCACTCAAACCGTTTTTTCATTTAATTAGAGCGCATTATTTAACTAAATTCAAACAGTGGCGCCACAACCTGGAACCACCTTATCATGAACTCATATACATGGTTCCCGGAGCAGCAATTTCAAGAATTATCGCTTAATCCTTTTTGATTGTGCTTGATTTGCTTAACATGAAAAGTTAACAAATTTTTATGACCTGCTTCCCGCTGTCTTAATACTAACACGAGAGAAAATAGTTTAACTTGGGTTTGATTCTAACCTTCCGTTCTGTTGAGAATCGAATAATAATCATTAACAATGAGGAAAGCAGGTTTTTTACTAACCCTCATCACCGCGCTGATAACAGTTAGCTGTAGCAAAGACCCCGGACAAACCGAGCCCGGCATTGAATCTGACATTAAAAACTTTTTTAGTCTGCATAATAAAATTGCAACCCAGTTTCAGGCAACCCTGGGCGACTACGATCTGAGTAATTTTGATGAATATGCACATTCTGACTCCCTTTTAGCCTGGATCAAAACCCATCCCGAAGTGGAAACGGTGGAAAGTGAATTCCCTCATGCATTTTATATTACCCATACCAACGGCATTGCCGGAAATATCATCTTCAACAGAAGGGACGACCCGAATGTTAGTGCTTCCTTTATCAGGGGAGGTAATGCAGGTACCGGACATGCCCTTACCCATTAACAGTATAAAGATGATGATAAGCTAATCACCAATGATAAGATGCTGATTGTTTTAGCCCATTCCTATGATTTTTATGCACCCTACTGCCCTGCCCCGGACGCGAAACATATCCAGGATGTGGTTGATCTTGCTGAAGGAGGGAAAGTAGACCTGGAGGTCACCCTGAGGGTTGACGAAGGAATCGATGCTTTTCGTGATATCACCGACTATGGTTTCATTATTATCAATACACATGGATCGAACAACGGATTTTCAACCGGAGAGGCCGTATTTAGCAACAATCTGATTGCATTCTCCGATGACGTTGAAGTAGCCGATGGGGTTAATGAAATTGCTTCAGCCTTAAGAGAGAAGGATATTACCATTACCAGTTACTGGAATTATGGAACCGATGAAGAGGTGGAAATTGATGAGGCTTCCTACGACCTGACGTTCGAATATATTCAAAAACAGAACTGGCAATTCGACAACGCAATCTGGGTAGCAAACTATTGCTATTCTGGAAATTATAATGGCAGAATGGGCAGTATCCTTGCTGCCAAAGGAGTCAAATCTTTTTATGGCTATTCCTATACAAACGGCAGGGCAGACCGGGTAACCAATGATCTGTGCTGGCGGGCAGAAGACACCATTATCAGAAGTATGCTATATGATGTGGACACAACCGGAATTGCCCATTTAGCGAACCGTACTACCCTGCTGCAGGACGACCGGTACTGGAAAGACTTGCCCCTCAGATCAATACAAAGAAAGGCTGAAAGATTTATTTTTGGTCCACAAACCATGAATCATTACCTGGACAGAGGATATCATTACGAGGACTGTTCGGAAAGCTTTGTTGACAGCCGCGATGGTAAAGAGTACCTGACCGTATGTATTGGTGACCAGACATGGATGGCCGAAAACCTCGACTGGGACGGTGCAGGGATTTGTTATGATAACAGCTCCGGAAACTGCAGCAGCTATGGAAGACTATACAGTATTAAAGAATTAACCGGTTTACAAACCTCCACCGACTCTACAGTGGTTAAAGGCTTATGTCCCGACGGATGGCATGTCCCATCAGAGGCCGAATATCAGGAGCTCATTGATTATTGTGGTGGGGAAACCGAAGCAGCCGACAAACTCCGTTCCTCCTCGGGATGGCCGACCAGTCACTCAGATGTATTTGGTTTTAACCTTAAAGCAGCAGGTCACTATACAGAGGGCGGCGGAAACAGCCTGTTCAGATGGATTGGTGAAGACACCAAACTTTGGACCTCTTCACAAAACAGCAGCGGTTTGTATATCGCACTCAGTGCATTTCATCCCGGATTAAGCTTCGGATCCTTTACCGCAACAGGCCAGGAATGGTATTTCTCATGCCGATGTATAAAAGATTAAAGCTAATCCTTCACTGTTGATTAAACCACCCAAAATAAATAATTTCTGCGATGAAAAAACCTTCCTGTCTCTTCCTTAAAACCTTTCTTTTTTGTATTTTCTGCTCCCATTTTGAATATGGAGGAAATGATTGAAGCTCAGATCAGGACGATTGAAAAATGGGAACCAGTCCTGAGCACCCTTGTTATACGGAATATAAAAAGGATCATTTCTATCCTGAAATGCCCCGTTGAATATTATACACCGGCAACTTTATAACCCGGGCACCCATGCAGCAGGTGATGCCGGGTGTTTCAGACAGGCCTGCTGAATGCCATCCCGGAAATGTATGAGAAATCAAAATAACCTCGATAAAATCCTGAAAAAATGCCAAGACCAAGCTCAAAAAAAGAATTACTGGAAGCTGCAAATGCAAACTGGGATAAACTGTGGCTATTAATTGACTCAATGACCCCTGAAGACCTTAACAGGGAATTTGACTTCTCCAATGAATTGAACAAAAAAGAAGCACACTGGAATCGGGATAAAAATCTCAGGGATGTTCTTATCCATCTTTCCGAGTGGCATCAATTACTCCTGAATTGGGTGAACGAAAACCGAAAAGGCATAAAAACGAATTTTCTTCCGGATCCCTATACCTGGAGAACGTATGGTGAACTGAATTTGAAACTATGGGAGAAGCATCAGGGTACCACGCCAGAAGAGGCAAAGGAAATGGTTAGATCCAGCCACTCTGCCGTCCTGAAAATGATCGGGACTTTTTCCGATGAAGAACTTTTCACAAAAAAGATTTTCGACTGGACAGGCACAACAACCCTTGGCAGCTATTGCGTTTCGGCCACATCAAGCCATTACGACTGGGCGATCAAAAAACTCAAGGCGCACATCCGCTAAACCCTTAAAAGTTTTCAAATTGTCTTAAATAATCCTTAAATCGGTCCTCTGTCAGCCATTCATCAGAAACAAACCCCTTTGAGTTTTTGTTTCCTTTCAGCAGCTATCAAATCATGCAATTCTAATACTCATAAGCCATGGACAACACACCCCTTGTTTCTGTCGTGGAAATTCCGGTATTGGATTTTTCCAGAGCAATAAATTTTTATCAAAACCTAATGAATATCAAGATCGATGAATTCGATATGGATGGAACCCAAATGGGTGTTTTAGGTACTGAGGAAGCCACCGTAAATGTCGTACTCGTTAAAAGTCAGGATTATAAACCATCGGCTGATGGAACTCTTGTGTACCTCAGTGCAGGAAAGGACCTTCAGCCATTGCTCGATCGTGTGGAGCCCAATGGCGGACAGCTTATCCTGGGGAAAACCGAAATTAGTCCGGAAATGGGTTTCTTTGCCCTCTTCCTCGATACGGAAGGGAACAAAATGGGACTGCACTCCCTTCAATAATACTCAGGCTTAGAAATCTTAAACCTATTGCCGGAATTCTCGTCTAAAGGAATAAAATCCTTTATGAAAACCCTTTTCCTGATCTTTTCCCTTCTGGCTTCCGCTTTGATTCTTCGCGGACAAATAGTGCAAACCCATTACGGTATGCTACAGGGACAAATGAATGGTGATACTTATGAATTCCTGGGAATACCTTATGCATCTCCTCCGGAAGATACCCTTCGATGGAAACCGCCCATCCCTCCGGCAGGCTGGAGTGCAACCAGGGTCGTCGACAGCTTCCCGCCGAAATGTCCCCAGAAAAAATACGATATCGGGGATACCGCCTATACACTCGAAGGTAAGGAAGATTGCCTGTATCTCAACATCTGGAGTCCGGACCTGTCCGGAGATCTCCCCGTGATGCTTTTTATCCACGGAGGAGGAAACCAGCAGGGATCCGTAAGTCAGCTCTCCGGGGGTACGGAGATTTACCATGGTAAGAACCTTGCCCAAAGGGGGCAGGTCGTGGTAGTCACCATTCAATACCGGCTCGGGGCTTTGGGCTACCTGGTTCATCCCGGACTTGAACAGGAGAATCCCTCTTCCCTTTCGGGTAACTATGGAGTTATGGACCAGATATTCGCCCTGGAATGGGTACAAAACAACATTGCAGCTTTCGGAGGAGATCCGGAAAACGTCACCATCTTTGGTGAAAGCGGCGGCGGAGTTAATGTCGGTAATCTGATGACCTCCCCTCGGGCGAATGGACTGTTTCACAGGGCCATTATACAGAGTGCATCACCGGTCCTGAATCACTATGATACCGCAAAATCGGAAGGGATGGGATTTGTGGATTCATTTATCCCACAGGGAAGCGATTCGGCTAAAATTGCCTTTATGCGAAAGGTCCATTCCGACACTCTCTCCATGAGAAACAGCTCACCCCTTGAAGGTGGAATTGTGCAGATGGCCTGGCAGCCGGTGGTGGACCATTACGTATTCCCGGATTTTCCTGAAACCGTTTTCAGGTCAGGGAATTTCAACCAGGTTCCTTTAATTATTGGGAGCAATGCCGACGAAATGCTTCCCCTGGTACCGGCAACCGTTTATCCCTTTATGCTTACCGGATTTGTCAATCTTTTCGTTCCGGAGGATTACCGGACTTCGATCCTTGAACTATATCCTCCGGGCACTACCAATGAAGAGGCCAAAGAATCCTACGCAGGCATACTTACCGACGGTCAGTTTACTGCTCCTGCCAGGAGAACGGCTCAGTGTGTATCCCTCAATCAGACCGAACCGGTCTTCAGATATCATTTCAGCCATACTCACAACCCTTCTATACCCTTTCTGGGAGATTTTGGAGCGTATCACGGGATTGAATTGTTCTATGTCTTTAACACCTGGGAGAACTCACCCCTGGCATTCGGTCCGTTTTTTACCGATCAGGACGACAGTGTACAGCAAACCGTTCTGAAATACTGGGTGAATTTTGCCTATCAGGGTAATCCCAACGACGGATCCCTGCCCGACTGGCCTCCCTACGATTCCGAAACCGACCCCTACCTTGAGATTAAGGCAAGTCCCGACGGAACCCTGAAGGGATTGAAATCGGATAAAAGCGATGTTTGGGATGAAATATCGGGATTTACTTCCTGTCAGAGTACCGTTGACATCCAGGTCTACGAAGGTTATAACACGGGACCAAAATGGTCTCCAAACCCTTCAACCGGAATTTTCTACCTGGATTTCCCCCGGGCCTCTGCGCTGGATATTTCAGTTTACAACCTTGGCGGACAGCGGGTTTATCATACTGAAAATCAAGAATTCATAGACCTTTCAGCCTACCCGGCAGGAGTGTATTTTGTGCGGATCAAAGCAGAGGGAAAGCACTTCCATTCCAGGATTATCAAAGCCGAATAAATCCAAAAACCCGGATCCTTCTACTTTTCCATTGAACATTCCCGCTTCCCGTCGGTTTATCAGCATTGCACCTGCACTAAATACTTTGGAAGTGAATACCTACGAAATCGATAAAATGGACAACCCCTGGGTAGTTAAAGAGGTGAGAGACCTGACCGATGCTACTTATGTGCTTCGCTTTAGCCGCAATGGCATGAAATTCAAACCCGGACAACACCTGGTAGCAGGAATGATCAATTCGCTGGACCTGAGGGAATACTCGATCTACAGCGGGACCGACGACGATTATCTGGAGATCCTCATACGTGAGGTCGAAGATGGGGCCGTGAGTAAAAAGCTGAGAAAGCTTCAGCCTGGAAATGTCCTTGAAATAAAAGGTCCCTATGGATTTTTTATGTATAACACCCAGCCTCCGGAGTTCCGAAAATTTGTATTTATCGCATCAGGAACCGGGATCGCCCCCTTCCACAGCTTCGTCCGTTCCTTTCCTAAAGCTGATTATCGGATCATACACGGGATACGTACCATTGATGAAGCCTACGAAAGTCAGAATTTCCGGAAGGACCGCTATATATCATGTACCTCCAGGGACGACAAAGGGGACTATAGCGGCAGACTTACCGATTACCTCAAATCTGCCGAACTGGAAAAAGATGCCATGATCTACCTGTGTGGCAACAGCAATATGATCCTCGATGCCATGGAGATCCTGGAAAAAAACGGCCATTCCCAGTCCCGCATGTTCACCGAAGTATATTTTTAACAGGCTTTTGATTCGGTTATCCGTCTTTCTTGCTATTTTTGCAGCTCATAATGAATGGATTAAAGAGAAGGGACGAGAATGTATTATCATCTAATTACCCTGGGATGCCAGATGAACATTTCGGATAGCGAGAGAATACACAGTGTGATCCGGAACATGGGGTATATTCACACCGATAACGAGGAAGAAGCGGAACTACTGGGAATTCTTGCCTGCAGTGTAAGGCAAAAAGCCATCGATAAAGTATATGCGCGGATCCACAAATGGAACCGCTGGAAAAACAACCGTAACCTGATCACATTTATATCGGGCTGTGTTCTGCCGGCCGATAAGGAAAAATTCCTCACGCTTTTCGATATACTTTTTCCGGCCAGCGACGCTGAGCAACTGCCACAAATGATCCGTGAATACGGAGTCACCACCCCCCTTTCGGCAGGCAAAACCCTGGGCATTCCGGATAACGACCAGATCTTCTCCCTCTGGAACATCCAACCCACTTACCGTTCCGATTTCGAGGCCTATGTGCCGATCCAAAACGGTTGCGACAAGTTTTGCACCTTCTGCGCCGTTCCTTATACCCGCGGAAGAGAGGTTTCCCGCCCCTCTGAAGAAATTCTCGCCGAGGTCAACCGCCTGATCCGCTCAGGCTATAAATCCATTACCCTTTTGGGACAAAATGTTAACTCCTACGGATTCGACAAAGAAGAAGAAATCAATTTCGCCTCCCTCCTGCGGAAAATTGGCGAAATGGGAGATGAATCGGGGAAGGAATTTCTGGTATACTTCACCTCCCCCCATCCCCGGGATATGACCCACGAAGTGATCGACGTCATCTCTGAATTCGACTGCCTGGCCAAACAGATCCACCTTCCTCTGCAATCGGGCGATGATCGAATCCTTATCAAAATGAACCGGAAACACTCCATGGAAAGATACCGGGAAATCGTGGATTATATCCGCCTCAAACTTCCCCGGGCCACCCTCTTTACCGATATTATTGTAGGATTCACGGGTGAAAAGGACGAGCATTATCAAAACACGGTTAAGGCAATGGAGGAATTCCGTTTTAACATGGCGTATATCGCCCAGTATTCGCCTCGTCCAGGGGCAGCCGCATACCGATGGGAAGATGATGTGGACAAAAATACCAAGAAGGAACGTTATCACCATCTGAGTGGGATCCTGACAGAAATATCGGCCCAGTACAATGCCCGCCTCGTCGGACAAACCTTCCGGGTGCTGGTGACAGGAAAGGACCGAAAAGGCGGATTTCTCAGCGGACTTACTGAAGGGAGGATTACCGTTCGCTTCCCCTCCGAAGATGACTCACTCGTAGGAACCTTCGTGGATGTTAAAATTACTTCAGCCTCCGATTTTTCGGTGGAAGGGGAACAGTTGACGATTGAAGCGGAAACTCCGGTTCTTACAAAAACCCATGGATGAAAGAAGGAGTATGAAGAAAGTTAGTTTCAAAACACTGGGCTGTCGCTTAAACCAGTTCGAAACCGATTCCATGGTAACCCAGTTTCACAATGCAGGTTACCAGATCGTCGATTTCGGGCAGAAAGCCGACGTGACCATCATAAATACCTGCACAGTTACCAATCAAAGCGACCAGAAATCAAGAAACTACGTGAACCAGTCGACCGGGATCAATCCGGAAGGGATCACTGTGGTAGCCGGTTGCATGGTTAATAACCACAAGGAAGATCTGGAAAAACAGGAGAATATCACCTACGTAATTGCAAATGAGGAGAAGAACAACATTTTTTCTATTGTGGATGCACATTTTCGGGGTGAGATCCTTCACCCGGACCAGTTAAATCCCGATGTTTTTGGATTCGAAACCGTGGAGAAAAGTCTGCATACCCGGACATCCCTGAAAATCCAGGACGGTTGCGATAATTTCTGCACTTTCTGTATTATTCCGAAAGTTCGGGGTCGGGCAGTAAGCCGCGATGCCGGAGCGGTGATCGACAACCTGAAAAGAGTAATAGATAATGGCTTCAAAGAGATTGTCATTACCGGGGTTAACATTAGCCGGTACAACCGTGAAGGGATTGATTTCACCCGTCTGCTCGAGAAAATACTGGAGGTTGAAGGGGACTTCCGCATACGCATCTCCTCAATCGAGCCCGACCATTTCAGTCCGCAATTTCATGAACTCTTTCATCACCCCAAACTGAATCCTCATCTTCACCTTTGTCTCCAGAGCGGATCCGATCGCATTCTTATGCAAATGAGAAGGATGTATACCGTGGGCAGTTACATGAAAATTATCGACAGCTTCCGGAAATCCCACCCCGATTTCAATTTCACTACCGATATCATTGTCGGTTTCCCCGGGGAAAGCGAGGCGGATTTTGAGCAGACCTGCCAAATTGCCAGACAGGCTGCTTTTAGTCATATTCATACCTTCCGCTATTCGAAGCGCAACGGTACCCGGGCAGCCCGTATGGATGAACAGATCCCAGAAAAAACTAAAGCGAAGCGAAGTGAGATCATACGAGCGATTTCCGCTGAAAATGAAGCCGCTTATTTCCATTCCATGCTTGGAAAAACCCAAACCGTGCTTTTGGAAAATACCGATTCCCGGGGAATCCCTCGCGGTTACGGGGAATCATACATACCTGTAAAAGTCCCCGAAAGCCGAAAAGCCAGAAATGAATTCACCCAGGTGAGGCTCGATACGATCCCGGAAGAACAGGACTCCCGGTATATTTCAGCTACGGAAATCGAATCCACACAAACTGTCTGATTTATTTCTTTATCCTGTCTTAAATCTGGATTAAATAAAATAAAATCTTTATCTTGGCATGCATTTTATCGGGAATATTCTTCTTCAAATCAAGGGATTATAGCCATGCCCGGGGACAAGAAAATAACAAGTATCGGTGGAAAACTCTTTTATTCCATTTTCCTGGCCGGGGCAAACCGGATCATTGAGAACCAGGAAGAACTGAACCGGATCAATGTTTTTCCCGTTCCGGATGCCGATACCGGTAACAATCTGGTCGCCACCCTTCGATCGGTCATTGATCATGCACAACCCAATGAATCCTTTCATTATACCGTTCACTCCATTGCCATGGCTGCCCTTACCGGTGCACGAGGGAATTCGGGAGTGATCTTTGCCCAGTTTCTTTACGGAATGAGCAGAGAAACAGAAGGCTCGGATAGCCTCAGCATAGAAAGATTCTCCGATGCAATCAGCAAATCTGTAAAACTTATCTATGAAGCGGTTGCCGAACCGGTGGAAGGCACCATGCTTACGGTTATCCGTGAATGGGCCGAGTTTATTGAAAGGCAAAAGAACCAAATCGATGATTTCCGTAAACTTTTACAGGACTCCTATTCTATTGCCTCACAATCACTTATGAATACTGCCGCAAGGATTAGGGAATTAACCCTCACCCAGGTGGTAGATGCCGGTGCAAAGGGATTTGTTCTCTTCCTTGAGGGCATTCTTGAAGGACTGAGAAAAAAATTTACAGGCAGTGAGATCATCGTGAGGCCGGCCCTACCCTCTGGTTTTTCTTTCACCGGCTCAGAGCACATCCAGGCCAACCATCGATACTGCACCGAAGCCCTTTTTAAGAATAACCGGATCACTAAAACGGAATTGAAAAGCATACTGCAGTCCTTCGGCGACTCCGTGGTAATTGCCGGGGCCGATTCCATTGCCCGTTTTCATGTACACACCGACCATCCGGATTTGCTCTTCGAAAAGCTACGCGACCGTGGATCCCTGCTTTGTCAAAAAGTGGACGATATGAAAAAACAGAGCGAAACCCTCCGGAACCGGAAATATAATATCGCCCTGGTTACCGATTCCACAGCCGATCTTCCGGCCCGCTTCATGGACCATTACCAGATCCATATGGTCCCGCTGAATATCCATTTCGGGGAGGAACAATATCTGGACAAGCTCAGCCTTAAGCCCGGACAATTCTTTGACCTCATCCGCTCACGAAAAAAATTCCCGACCACCTCCCAACCCAATGAGGCTCAGTTTCATGAATTGTATTCTTTCCTGACCAGTCATTATGACTCGGTAATTTCGCTCCATCTTAGCAGTAAATTCAGCGGAACCTGGCAAAACAGCCTGAATGCCGCAATGAAGGTCTCCGGGTCCTCCGGGAAAAAGATCAGTGTGATCGACTCACGCAATGTTTCCGGATCCCTCGGACTTTTGACGCTCAGGATCGCCAAAGCCATTGAAGCCGGAGAATCACACGATGCTATTGTCAGATTGGCTGAAAAATGGATCCCGCAAACCCGGATTTTCGTCAGTGTCAGAAACCTTAAGTATATGATCAGAGGCGGAAGGGTTAGCAGAACCCGGGGCTACATCGCCGGATTAATGAATGTGAAACCCATTGTTTCGATGGCTGAAGACGGATCCTCCCGTCTTTTCGACAAAGCCTTTTCACAGTCGGCCAACATGAAGAAAGTAATGAACCACACCCGCGAGTTCCTGAAAAACAAGAAATTATGGAATTATATCGTGCTTCATGCAGAAGGACAGGAGTCGGCCTCATGGTACAGCCATGAAATGATGACCCTTACAGGAAAACCCCCGCTGGATGTGATCAATATATCACCGGTGATAGGACTCAGTGCCGGTAAGGGGACCGCAGCCATTGCCATCATGACCGAATAAGATATGTTTTCCGATCTGATTCTTACAAGCGCGTTAGTCATATTTCTATATATGCTTTCCTGGTATCTGCTGGCTCAGCTTCTGAGAAACAATTCCATTGTTGATATCGCCTGGGGCCCCGGATTCGTAATTACCTGGGGGATACTTCTCCTAACTTTTCCTTCCACGGTCAAGTCACAGTGGCTTTTTCTTATGATCCTGGCATGGGGAATCAGACTGGGTCTGCATATTTTTATCAGAAATTACCGAAAACCAGAGGACTTTCGTTATGCCAACTGGAGAAAGGAATGGGGAAATAAGGCCGCCGTAAAAGCCTTTTTCAGGGTATTTTTGCTTCAGGGCCTGGTAATGCTGGGAATGAGCCTTTTGTTTGTTTCTGTTTACCTTGCGGGTCATCAGCACATATCCCTGTTAAATCTGATTGGCGGACTCCTGTTCGTATCGGGCTTTCTTTTCGAAAGTCTGGCCGATTATCAGTTGCTGAGCTTTCTGAATAACCGAAAAAGCAAGGATGAGATTCTGCAAACCGGACTCTGGAAATACAGCCGCCATCCCAATTATTTTGGAGAAGCCCTGGTATGGTGGGGATTGTGGCTATTCACTCTTAACGAGTTTTTTCAAATGGCATTCATAGTGATCCCTCTGGGGATGACTATACTGCTTCGGTTTGGATCAGGGGTACCCATGCTCGAAAAAAAATACGGCAAAAAGGAGAACTTCAGGGAATATGCCAGAAATACACCCGTATTTATACCCTGGACAGGCAAAAAAGGAGTAAGTTAAAAAGATGGGGTCTCTAACATTCTTCGCTCATTTTTGTTTATGAAAAAGTGCTGATGAAATCTTGAAAAATAGCTTTCAACACTGGTTCTCCAATCCTGTTGATTTAATACCTTTATCTTTATGTCCCTATAACCAAAATACTATGAAGAATTAAAAATTTTTTATTTATCTCATTCCGTCATTTCTGATATTTGCAAGCACCGGATGTAAAAACGAATCTACTATGAAACCTCCTATAGCACAGAAAATTCCCAAAGAGTTAAGCATTCATGATCACACCCGTATCGATAACTATTACTGGTTAAATCAGCGGGAAGACAGTGCCGTAATTGATTACCTTAATCAGGAAAACTCCTACCGGGAAGCCATAATGAAAGTAACCGAAGAACTGCAGAGCAATCTCTATGATGAAATTGTGGGCAGGATCAAGCAAACCGATATGTCGGTACCCTACCTGTTAAACGGGTATTATTACTATACCCGTTATGAAGAGGGTAAGGAATATCCGGTTTACTGTCGCAAAAAAGGAAGCCTGGAAGCAGAAGAAGAGGTCCTGCTTAACGTGAATGACATGGCAGAGGGTTTTGCCTACTACCAGGTAGGCGGCATGTCGGTCAGTCCCGACAACAATCTACTGGCCTATGGGGTGGATACCCTGAGCCGGAGAATGTATACCATCTTTGTAAAGAACCTGGAGACCGGTGAAGTCTATGATCAGAAAATAGCCAATACCACCTCGGGAGTAGCCTGGGCCAACGATAATAAAACCTTTTTCTACACGGTAAAGGATGAGCAAACCCTTCGTTCACACAAGGTATTCAAGCATAAACTGGGAACCGACTCTTCCAAGGATGAACTGATCTTCCATGAAACCGACGAAACCTTCGTCTGTTCAGCCTGGAAAACAAAATCCCGCGATTATATCATGATCGGAAGCTTCGCCACCCTTTCAAACGAATACCGTTTTCTGGATGCTTCTGACCCCGACGGTGAGTTTGCCATCGTTCAGCCCAGGGAAAGGGAACTGGAGTACAGCGTAAGTCACTACGGCGACAAATTTTATATTGTCACCAATATGGATGCCAAAAATTTCCGCCTGATGGAAACTCCGGTAAGCGCTCCATCGAAGGAAAACTGGAAGGAAGTGATACCCCACCGGGAAGATGTGTACCTTAATTCCATTGAGATTTTCAATAACTACCTGGTGGTTTCTGAAAGAAAAGATGGTCTGACCCAATTGCGGATTATGCCCTGGGACGGAAGCGATGAACATTACCTTGATTTCGGTGAGGAAGCTTACCTGGCCTATATTTCCACCAATCCGGAATTCGATTCAGAGGTACTGAGATACGGGTATACTTCCCTTACCACCCCTAATTCCACCTACGATTATAATATGAAAAGCCGGGAAAAGGAATTACTGAAACAACAGGAGGTTCTGGGCGGAAAATTTGATCCGGACAACTATGAAACCAAACGTTTGTATGCAACCGCCGACGATGGAACAAAAATTCCAGTCTCTATAGTCTACCGGAAAGGAATAGAGAAAAATGGCAAAAATCCTTTTCTTCTTTACGGATATGGATCCTATGGCTACACCATCGATCCCTCCTTCAGCTCTGTAAGATTGTCCCTGCTTGATCGCGGGTTTGTTTTTGCCATTGCGCATATCCGGGGCGGGCAGATATATGGTCGTCAATGGTATGAAGACGGGAAACTTCTTAAGAAAATGAATACTTTCACCGATTTCGTGGATGTGGCCGAATTTGTGATCGAAGAGAATTACACAAGTCCGGAGCATCTGTATGCGATGGGGGGGAGTGCCGGCGGACTCCTGATGGGTGCAGTGATCAATCTCGCCCCTGAACTTTTTAATGGTGTTATTGCTGCAGTTCCTTTTGTGGACGTGGTTACTACCATGTTGGACGAAAGCATTCCTCTCACCACCGGTGAGTTTGATGAATGGGGAAATCCCAAGGAAAAAGAATACTATGAATATATGCTGAGCTATTCACCCTACGATAATGTGGAAGCAAAAGATTATCCAAACCTCCTGGTGACCACCGGGCTTCATGATTCCCAGGTTCAATACTGGGAACCGGCCAAATGGGTGGCTAAATTAAGGGAGATGAAAACCGATGACAACCTTCTGCTTCTGTATACCAATATGGACACAGGACACGGTGGAGCTTCGGGCAGGTTTGAACGCTACAAGGAGACAGCCATGGAGTATGCCTTCCTTTTCATGCTCGAAGGAATAAAAGAATAGACTAAGCAGATCAGGAATAAATAACGCGGATGGAGGGGTAACCCTTTCATCCGCGTTTGTTTTTAAGGGGTCCGAAGGCTATTTTTTGGATATACTGCCGGCGCTGGAGGAATTGATTTCCTTTATTTCCGGATTGCCGGTATAACTGATGTGACCGGCGCTGCTGGCTGAAGCTCTCAGCTCTCCGCTTACGTTCACACTTGCATCGCCGGCACTGGATACATCAATGGTACAGTTGACTACCTCCAGATTTTCCGCATCCAGGTCACCCGCACTGCTTATATCTGCATTAAGTGACCGGGCATTCCCTCTAAGTTCAGCTTCAGCACTGCTACTGATATTGAGCTCAATATCATCGGCCTGAACCTCAATATCCAGATCGGCTGCACTGCTTGCGTTAAGTCTCAACCTGCCTGCAACCAGCACCCCTTCGCCGGTAAGATCTGCGGCGCTGCTTACGTTGATCTCGTCAAGTGATCCGGCAGAAACAAAGATATCCTTGGCTGCTGCCCTCCGAATAGACCTCCGGGATGTGATCTTCAGGGTGCCACCGATAACCTCTGTCTCAATGTAATCATGGAGATTTTGATCGGCAACCACTTCAACATCATCGCTCACTTCACCGAACTTAACAAAAACATTAAGTCCGACGGAAGCTTCAATGGCGTTAAATTCCCCTACATTGCGTATTTCAGAAATAACATTTCCGTCGCCGGTAACCGTGTTAAGGTTCATGCAGGAGTGGGTGCCCAGAGCCAGCAGGGATAGGAAAATCGGGAATAATTTATTTTTCATGTTTCAGGGTTTTTGGTTGATCCTAAAATAAGATTTCTGAAGGGAAACGCAAAAATAATATGACATGGCTTTTTCCTTATTCGTTAAAACCCAATGCCCTGGCAGCAATAAAAGCAATTTACCCCCAGGGAAATTAAATAAACAACAAAAAAACTTCATTTTTTAAAAGTTTTATTAAATTTGGACGGTTTCATAAACCCAACCCACGAAAGAATTTTGTAAACTTATTTATATCAGCTTTTAACCATGTTTGGTGCAGATAATAACCCTGATCTCGATAACACTATTCTCTTCGAACAAGGAGGCGGAGATTCCGGAGGAAATAATCTTAACCCGGTTCTGATCGTGGAAGATGATGAGACCAGCAGGATCTATCTGGAAGAGATCCTGGAAAGCATTGGTCTTCGTTATGTTTCTACAAGCTCCGGGGAGCAAGCCCTGGAAGAATTCCGTAAATTCAACCCCTCCCTAATTTTGCTTGATATCCGTCTTCCTGACATTAATGGTACCGATCTGTTTAAGATATTCCGGAAGGAAAACAAAGAGGTTCGAATTGTGGCCCAAACTGCTTTCGCCCTTGAAAACGAGCAAAGGGAATTTAAGAAACTCGGATTCGATTCCTATCTGATCAAACCGCTTAAACGTCAGATCCTGATCGATACCATCAGGAATTACCTCTAGTCAATCTTCAGGACCAATCCTTTAAGATACTCCCCTTCCGGATGATAGATGCTTACAGGATGATCCGCAGGTTGGTTCATTTGATGGAGGATCCTGACCTTTCTCCCGGTATTGGCTGCAGCAGTAAAAACACTCTTCCGGAAATTCTCCCGGCTCACCACCTGTGAACAGGAAAATGTGAAGATAATCCCTCCGGGCCGGATAAGTTCAATCGCTTTTCTGTTCAGTTTTTTATAGCCCTGAAGTGCGTTGCCGAGTACATTCAGGTGCTTGGCAAAGGCCGGGGGGTCCAGGATCATCAGGTCGTATTCCTCTTCCCTTCTTTCAAAAAATTCAAAAGCATCGACGGCAAAAGAAGTATGGCGGGTTTCCTCCGGAAAATTCAGTGTTATATTTTCTTCGGTAAGATCCATTGCTTTGGCCGAAGCATCCACCGAATGCACCAGCTTTGCATTTCCACCCAATGCGTAAACGGAAAATCCACCGGTGTAGCAGAACATATTCAGTACACTCCGGTTTTCGGAATACTTTTCCAGCAATGCCCTGTTTTCCCGCTGATCCACAAAAAACCCGGTTTTTTGTCCGCCTTCCCAATCGATCTTAAACCGGTATCCATTTTCGAGCACGGTGTTATCGGCAGACTCGCCTTCCAGGTAGGCATCGGCCGGTTCTATCCCCGACTTAAAAGGAAGGGTCGCAGAGCTTTTATCGTATACCGACCTGATTCCAGCTCCCGGCAATCCGGTGAGCAGCTTCGCAATACGGTCTCTCTCCCTGTACATCCCGGCCGAATGCATTTGCATCACTGACGTCTCACCATATACATCCACGATCAGACCGGGAAGTCCGTCACCCTCCGCATTGATCAGCCGGTAAACATTGGTTTGGGGATTATTGACCAAACCCAGAGTTTCACGTAGATTCCATGCATCCAGTACCCTATTCTCCCAAAGATTCTGAAAATTCTCCCCTTCGGTAAAGCTGAGTATCCTGACGGCAATGGAACTTTTCTGAAAATGACCGGTCGCCAGAAATTCATTTTTATTGTTGAATACATTTACCAGGTCACCTTCCACAGGATCCCCGTGAATTTTCTTAATGGCACCCGAGAAAACCCAGGGATGATATCGCATCACAGACTGGTCCTTGCCCGATTTTAGGATAATATGAGCTCTGTCAGTCATGGTTATCGAATTCGGATAGTTTGTTAAAGATCTCCAGGCATACCCATGCATCGGTAGCCGCGTAGATAATTTGTCCTTCCGAAAGAATATTGTTTTCCCAGTTGGAAAGTTGCTGGGATTTCGAAACCCGGAATCCAAGAATTATGGCCGACAATTTACGTAAACTGTTGCTTTCAATGCCAAAGCGGTTGGAATATTCCTGAAGTTCGAAAAATGCTCCGGGTTCAAAAGGAAATAACTTTTTCAATCGGGATATATCATCGTGAATGGAAACCCCGGCCTTGGTGATATTTCGATCCTCAAAAAGTGAAATGAGTCCGGAGGGCATTCCGGTTTTATGGATCCTGAAAAGGAAAACCTCACCGGGTATAGCGAGCTGTATAAGGGCAACCTGATGATTTTGGTTCTTTCTGAACATGGGTTTGGTCTCGGTATCAAAGCCAATTACCCGGTGCTTTCGTATGCTCTGAATACAGTCGTTCACCGCGGAGGGATCCTCCACCACCGTTACCGGGCCCTCATATGCTCTTACCGGGTATTTTTTTAATTCTTCCTTACTGATATCCTTAAAAAAAGTCACTTTGGTCCCCGTTAAAATCTCTTTGTTTTCTGGAAATGATCCAGTCACGCGCATCAATGTCTTTTTGTCCCCCACTCTCATTAAACTCCCGGTCCATCTCATCCAGGATCTCCGGATCACGGGTTAATATGGTATGCAACTGGCGGCATGCGCGCAATAATTTCTCACCCCAGTAGCTTTCAAAATTCATCCTGCATTCCCAAACCGCGTCGTTCATGATCTCGTCGGTACCATTGCGGTAAAGGCTAATGAAATCTTTTATGTCCTGATAAATATCGGCCAGATCTTCAGAGAGTTCCCGGGTTATCAGTTCGCTGCGGTCATAATCCTCATTATCAGGAATGTCGGTGTATTCATTCTGGGAGCCCATGAGGACATAGATTTTTTTATACACAGCCGACCAGTCCTCCTCCGTCACATATTTTTCGTTTTCCGAATCAAAAATGGATTCTGTTTTCGGAATCCTCATTATCCCGGCATACAGTGCCGGAAGGTTTTCCAGCAGGTTTTGCACCATTTCCTCCCTTTCCGGATCCTCCTCTGTTTCCATCAGATCGGTAAAAAATTTGCATTCCCGGATGAAATCCAGCACTTCCTTGGAGTAAACAAATTCATTGATGCTTTCCATTTCTTGCCGTTCTTTAGCCCGGTCCGTACTTTGAATTAAAAATCCAAAGATAGGAATAAATCGGAGATTTTATTTTTCCAAATACCATCGATACTTTCCATCTTCTGCGGCAACAATTTTCCTATGTTCCAGCAGCCACCGAAAAACCCTGGAAAATTTCTCCACCGGAAAGGAAGACAAGTCTTTCAGGTCGTTGGGAAGCAGGGCTTGTTTTCCCAAAGCCGATTTGATCTCACTCAGGATGGAGTCGAATTCCTGTCGGCTCATATCCAGTTCGTTCCTTTTGATGCATACATCGCATTTCCCGCATCTGGCCGAATCGGCCTCCCCAAAATATTCCAGGAGTTGCTGACTTCGGCATTTGGTATCGCTGCCTGCATAGGTCAGCATTGCCTCAAGTTTTTTGAGGAACCTTTCTTTCAGAAAACGGTATCGGTTGCGGTCCAGTGCAAGGTTATTTTCATCCAGTCTTTCTTCGGATAGGGTTACCATCGGATTGCTGCGCCGGGGAATATAGTCTATAATCCCCTGTTTTTTCAGAAGCTTTAAGTATGAATAAACACTATCCCTGGAAAGTCCGGAACGACGGGCCAGCAGGTCTTCATCTATGCCGGCATATACCGAAAACAAGCCAGTATACGAACGCAGCAGGAGTTTGATAAATCCGTCGAATTTTTCGTTGGAGACCTGAAATTTATAAAGGTCATCCCTTTCAATCACAAAATGAACCCGCGAGGGATTATGAATATCGTTGCTCAGTTCAAGGTATCCTTCCTTTTCCAACACGATCAGGGAATTGTGTGCTTCCAGAGCATTGAATTTATACCGATGAAGAAAGTCACTGATCACAAAATCGTAGCTCTGTCCCTTTCCTCCCCCAAGAGGGACCTGCAAATAATTACCCAGGGCATTGTAAACCTTGCGAATGATGGCAAAATCGGGGAAACTGGTGTCTACCCTGCGAAGTGCCATCTTTTTATCTGCCTCACTATAAAATAAAATTGCCACGGCTTCCTTTTCGTCTCTACCTGCCCTTCCTGCCTCCTGGAAATAGGCTTCCGGAGAATCGGGAAGATCCAGGTGGATGACAAATCTCACATCGGGCTTGTCAATCCCCATCCCAAATGCATTGGTTGCACTGATTATCCGGGTTTTCCCTTTCTTCCATTGCTCCTGTTTTAGGCTTCTGATCTCGTGTTTGAGTCCGGCATGATAATAATCGGCACTAATTCCGTTTTTCTTCAGCAATTCCGCGATTTCCCTTGTCTTTTTCCGGTTACGCACATAGATGATCCCGCTACCCTTGATCTGACTGCAGTAGCGAAGGGTCCGCCCTGCTTTGTCGTCCGTTTTTTCGACCATGTAAACCAGGTTTTTGCGCTCAAAACTTTTTCTGAAAACCGTCCGGCCGGAAAAATTCAACCGGTCCATTATATCTTCCACCACTTTCCCCGTTGCAGTGGCCGTGAGTGCAAGCACCGGAACCCCCGGCAGAAAATCGCGCAGCTCGGCAATTTTCAGGTAGGAAGGACGAAAATCATATCCCCACTGGGATATACAGTGGGATTCATCCACTGCTATGAGGTTTACATTCATTTTCGAGACCCGGGCCCGGAACATTTCTGTCTGCAACCGTTCCGGAGAAAGGTAAAGAAACTTATAGTCTCCGTAAATACAATTATCCAGGGCAATGTCAATCTCGTTCCTGCTCAAGCCGGAATGTATAGCCATTGCCTTAATCTCTTTTTTCTGCAAATTCTCCACCTGGTCTTTCATCAAGGCTATGAGGGGTGTGATAACCAGACATATCCCCTCCTTTGCCAGGGCGGGTACCTGAAATGTCAGGGATTTACCCCCTCCTGTGGGAAGAAGACCCAGGGTATCCTTTCCTTCGTAAACCGATCGGATAATATCTTCCTGTAAAGGACGGAAACCCGGGTAACCCCAGTATTTGATCAGAATTTGCCGAAAATCCAAGGTATCGAAATTTATTTTACATAATCACCTGCCCGGATATTCCATTCAAATGTGAAAAATGGAAAAAGATTGGATATAATATTGATTATCAATATTTTAATGAATTAAAAAAAAGGGCAAAAGTTTGGTCATTTTTTTGTATTTTCACACAATTTAAATTTAACCAAAATTACCATAATGTCTTTCATTGAGAACAAAATAAATTCTGAGGGACTGACCTTTGATGATGTGCTTCTGGTACCCGCGTATTCAGAGACACTTCCAAGGGAAGTGAATCTTGCTACGCGCTTCTCCAGGAACATTATCCTTAACACTCCCATTGTTTCGGCCGCCATGGATACCGTTACGGAGGCAGAGCTGGCCATTGCGATTGCGAGAGAGGGAGGACTGGGGGTCATTCACAAGAATATGTCAATTGAAGATCAGGCGGCTCAGGTAAGGAAAGTAAAAAGGGCGGAAAGTGTGATGATCCATGATCCCATCACCATTCGAAGGCAAAATACGGTACTGGATGCCCTGAACCTGATGAAGGAGTTTAAGATCGGTGGGATTCCCGTGGTGGATAATAATGAAAAGCTGATTGGAATTGTTACAAACCGGGATCTTCGGTTTGAGACAAACATGAACCGTCCTGTAGGTGAGGTAATGACCAGCGAAAATATCATCACCACCACTCAAAAGACAGACCTTTCCAAAGCTGCCGATATTCTTCAAAAGCATAAGATCGAGAAGCTTCCGGTGGTAGACCCTGAATTCAGGCTTATCGGACTGATCACCTATAAGGATATCACGAAATCCAAAGACAGGCCAAATGCAGCAAAGGATTCGCGGGGGCGTTTACGGGTGGCAGCCGCCATTGGTGTGACTGCTGATGCCCGTGAAAGGGTGGCACTTCTGCTTGATGCCGGGGTTGACGCAGTGGTCATTGATACCGCGCACGGGCATCATACCGGGGTTATCAAAACCCTGAAGGACCTTAAAGCTGAATATGGAAAAGAAGAACTGGATATCGTTGTGGGTAACATCGGAACCGGGGAAGCTGCTAAAATACTGGTCGAAGCCGGTGCAGATGCAGTAAAGGTAGGGATCGGTCCCGGATCCATATGTACCACAAGGATCATTGCCGGAGTAGGGGTACCCCAGCTTACGGCTGTTTACGATGTGGCTACTTCCATTGAAGGCTCCGGTATTCCGGTTATTGCCGATGGAGGCATACGGTATTCCGGGGATATCGTAAAAGCCCTGGCGGCAGGTGCCGATTCCATCATGGCCGGATCCCTGCTGGCGGGTGTGGAAGAATCGCCGGGCGAAACCATTATTTATAACGGAAGAAAGTACAAGTCCTACCGCGGAATGGGTTCCATTGAAGCTATGCAGCAGGGTTCCAAGGACCGGTATTTCCAGGATGTGGAAGAGGACATACGGAAACTGGTGCCCGAAGGAATTGCTGCAAGGGTTCCTTACAAAGGTCTGCTCTCGGAAGTTATTTACCAGCTAATTGGCGGATTAAGGGCTGGGATGGGCTACTGCGGTGCTGCGAATATTGAAAAACTCAAACAGGCCAAATTTGTCAGAATAACCGCTGCAGGAGTAGCCGAAAGTCACCCCCATGATGTTACCATAACCCGCGAGGCACCTAATTACAGCCGATAAAATAAGGCCGGCATTTATTCGTTAATAATCCTAAAATCGAAAAACCTATAAATTAAATTGTATTCTGATGAAAAAAATTGTTTTCATTTCACTGCTTTTAATCAGCCTGAACGCTTTTACCCAGGAAGACAGGAATAAAGTTTTCATTACCATCGACGACCGTGAGATCACCCTGGGCGAATTTGAAAGAGTGTACAACAAGAACAACAGCGATGCAGTTACCGAAAAACAAAGCGTGGAGGAGTACCTGGATATGTTTATCAACTATAAACTAAAAGTAATTGAAGCTGAAAACATGGGTATGGATACCACCCAGAAGTTTATTAAAGAGTTTAATGCTTACCGTGATCAACTAGCCAAACCCTACCTAACCAGCGAAGAGATAAGGGAAAAATATGCCAGGGAAGCATACGAGAGAATGTCCAGAGAGGTAAATGCGAGTCATATCCTTATCCGGGTCGATAAGAATGCACCCCCGGAGGATACCGCCTATGCATACGGAAAGATCATCTCCATACGGAAAAGAATACTGGACGGCGAAAATTTTGAAACGGTTGCCAGAGCGACATCCGAGGATCCTTCCGTTCGGCAAAACGGAGGAAATGTAGGCTGGTTCAGCGCCTTCAGAATGGTTTACCCTTTTGAAACAACCGCTTATAACACACCGGTTGGAGAAATTTCCATGCCGGTGCGAACTGCGTATGGCTACCACATTGTCAGGGTAAACGACACAAGGCCTGCAAGAGGCAGGGTAAGGGTAAGTCACATTTTCCTGAGAACCCCTGAATCCATGCCGGAGGAAGAGACCCTTCAGAAGAAGGAACTGATCTTTACCTTATACGACAGCCTGCAGTCGGGCGCCAATTTTGAAGCCCTGGCCCGCAGGCATACCGATGATGAATCCACGGCAAGTCATGGCGGACTCCTCCCCTGGTTCAATTCCGGCCAGATGATCGCTCCCTTCGAAGATGCAGCCTTTGCGCTCGAAAACAAGGGGGACATCTCAGAACCGGTGAATTCCGGGTTCGGCTGGCACATTATCAAGCTGGTCGACAGGGATGCTGTTGAAAGCTATGAAGAGGAGCGGCCTTCCCTCATGCAGGAAGTTATGATGGGGGACCGCAAAAGAATGGGGGATGAAGATTTTATTGATACCCTGAAAAAAGAATACAATTACCGATTCTATGAAGAAAACTATATTGAACTTCTGAGCCGGGTCGATACTTCAGTCCTCAACGCTTCCTGGGATCCGGAAAGAGCTGCCGATCTGTCAGACCAGCCCATTTTTACCCTCGATGGGGAAACCGTTACCCTTGAAGGATTTATTGAGTATCTGGGCAGCCGGCAAATGAAAAGACAGAATGAACTTGTGGAGAATTACGTGAAGGATCAGTATAATAAATACGAAAGCGACTGGATTCTGGAATACGAAAAGGCTAATCTGCCCGAAAAATATCCAGACTATCGTTATCTGGTGCAGGAATACCATGACGGAATCCTGTTGTTTGACCTCACCGACGAAGTGGTATGGACACGCGCAGTGGAGGATACCGCCGGGCTTGAAGCCTATTTTAACAACCACCGGGATGAGTATCTCTGGGAGAAGCGCGCGGAGGCCGTTCTTGTCACCGTAAAAGACAGCAGCCTTCTGCAACCGGCCCGGGAGCTTACAGACCGCTTCGGAGGCAAAAGAAAATTCAGTCAGTCATTCATGCTCGAAAAGCTCTGCCCGGAAGATACTACCCAAAGTTGCTTGGAACTGACAGAGGTTAAGCATGAAAAGGGTGAGAATGAAGAGCTCGATGCCACAGGCTGGAATGAAGGCCTGAGTGAAACCTTTATCCAGGAAGGAAATCCGGCTTTCTATTTTGTAAAGGGCATACTGGAACCCAGCCGGAAAGCACTCAATGAAACAAGAGGCATGGTAACCGCCGATTACCAGGAATACCTGGAGAAAAAATGGATAGAACAATTACGGGAAAAATACGAAATCAATGTCAACCGGGAATTACTCTCCCGGGTTGAAGTGAAATGAACTGGCTCAGAACCATATTGATTCTTTGTCCCCTGACAATCCTGGCCTCTTGTGATGCAGGACAGGAGACTGCCAACAAAGAACCCATTGCCAGGGCACTCACGAACTATCTATATCCCTCAGACCTGGAAGGACTTATTCCATCCGGACTTTCCAGTGAAGATAGCTTAAGAATAGCCCGAAGACTAACCGAAGAATGGGTAAGGAATCAGCTTTTGGTTTACCAGGCCGAACTTAATCTTTCCTCCGACCAGAAAGACATTGAGAAACAAGTGGAGGAATACAGGTCCTCCCTCCTGATTTTCAAATATAAACAGAAACTTATTGCTGAAAACCTGGATACCGGGATAACCGATCCTGAAATTCAACAATATTACGAGGAGAATTCATCCAACTATATCCTTGACAAGGACCTGGTAAGAGTTACCTACGTCAAGATCCCTGCAGCCTCGGGTCAGGTTAACCGGGTAAGAAGTCTTTACCGGTCGGACGAGCAGGAAGCCCAAAACGAACTTCAGACTCTTTGCAACGAGATGGCCGATGAATTTATTAATAGCGAGGGCGAATGGCTCGAATTTACAAATCTCATCTCAAGGACCCCGTTGAATATAACAGACCCTTCCCGTTACCTTACCTATAACCGGAACATAGAAACCCGGGACCAGGACCATTATTATTTCATCCATATAAGGGAGGTCCTTCGTGAAGGCGAGGTCAAACCACTGGAAATGGTGAGGGATAATATTAAATCGGTCCTCATGAATAAAAAAAGAATAGAGTATATTCAGGAGCTTGAAAATTCCGTTTATAAAGAAGGCGTGAGCCGTAACCAATTTGAAATCTACTAAGAAGAAAGTACCGTAGCATGAATAGAATCTTCAGGAACACAAGCCTAATTCTGACCTCCCTTTTGTTTAGCAATGCCTGGTCCCAGCCCAGGATTATTGATCAGGTGGCCGGTGTAGTAGGCGATTACATCATTTTACAGTCGGATGTGGAAAATCAATTCCTCCAATACCGGGCCCAGGGGATCAGCATGCCTGATCTTAAATGCATGATATTCAAGGATTTTCTTGAGCAAAAACTACTCCTTAACCAGGCCAAGATCGACAGTATCGAGGTAGCCGAATCCACCGTCGAACTTCAGCTTGATCAAAGGATGCAGTTTTTCATCAACCAGATCGGTTCTCAGGAAGAGTTGGAAGACTATTTCAATAAAAGTCTGTTGGAAATTAAGGAAGATTTCCGGGAAGCCCTGAGAAATCAGCTTATCACCGGACAGATGCAAAATCAGATTACCGGCAATGTGAAGATCACCCCTTCCGAGGTAAGAAAATACTACAACAGCATGCCGGTAGACAGCATTCCCTTTATTGATGCCCAAGTGGAAATTCAGCAGATCGTAAGCTATCCTCCCCTGGAGGAGGATGCCGTTTTTGAGGTAAAGGAACGGCTTCTGGACCTCAGGCGAAGGATCATGGAGGGGGAAAGCTTCGAAACGCTGGCAATTCTTTATTCTGAAGGCCCTTCAGCCTCCAATGGAGGGGATATTGGTTTTAGTGCAAAAGGGGAACTCGACCCTGAGTACGCAAAAGAGGCTTTCAGCCTGAAACAGGACGGGGTCTCCAAAATTGTGGAGTCCGAATTCGGTTTCCATATCATCCAGTTAATTGAAAGACGGGACGACCGGGTAAGGACACGACACATCCTTATGAAACCTAAAATCACCATGGACGCACGCCAGAAAGCCATTGAAAGACTGGATAGCATTTCCATGTTCATAAAAGCCGATTCCCTTAGTTTTGAAAGGGCAGCCCGTCTGTTTTCGGAAGATAAAAATACAGCAATCAATCAGGGAATCCTGGTTAATCCAAAAACAGGATCCTCCAAGTTTGAACTTAAAGATCTGGATACCAAAGACTACCTGGTTGCAAGGGACATGGAGGTGGGTGAAATATCCGATCCTTTCGAAACCGTAGATGAAAACGGGAAGGTTATCTATAAGGTTATCCGGATCCTTTCCAAAACCGATCCCCATCGTGCCAACCTTCAGCAGGACTATATGATGATTCAGCAAATGGCCCTGGAAGAAAAGAAAATGAAGGTAATCCAGGACTGGATCGCGGAAAAAAGAAAGGAAACCTACTACCGTATCGATCCTTCCTTTAACGAATGTGAGGTTATTTCCCGGGAGTGGCCCCAGGTACGGTAAACAAACATCCAACAGCAGCCAAAGGATTTATGAGGGAATCAATCCAGAAACCGGCAATCCCGCTTATTATCAGTATTCTACTGTTCCTGACCAGTAATTCCCTGCTCTCACAGGAGGTCAAGCAAATCGATATCAATGCTGATTTTATCGAGTACGACAGCAACCTCGGGAGCAATGCCAATCGGCTTATCGGGAAGGTCCGGTTCAGTCATGAGGGCATTCTTATGACCTGCGACAGTGCCCATTATTTTTCTGACGTGAATGTGGTGGATGCATTCTCCAACGTGCATCTCTGGCAGGGCGATACCCTCGATCTCTATGGCGATTACCTCAAATACAACGGGAACGAAGGAATGGCGAGGGTGAGAAACAATGTGATTCTCATCGACAACGAAAACAGGCTGACCACCGATTATCTCGATCATAATTTTAATACCGATTTCGCCTACTACCTGGGGGGTGGAAAAATTCTGAACGGCGACAATACCCTGGTAAGCGAAAAAGGATACTACTATACCCGTGAAAAAACATTTTTCTTCAAGGATTCGGTCATCATTACCAATCCCGACTATGTGATGTATTCCGATACCCTCAAATACAACACGCTTACGGAAATTGCCTACTTCCTTGGTCCCACCGAGATCACTTCAGAAGAAAACTATATTTTCTGTGAAAATGGCTGGTACGATACCCAAAAAAACATTTCCCAGTTTTCACGGAACGCTTTTCTTCAAAGCAAGGAACAGATCCTGAAAGGAGATTCCATTTATTATGAACGGGAAACAGGAATAGGAAAGGCCTATAAAAACGTGGAGCTTATCGATACCACTCAGAATATCCTCCTAACCGGAAATGTAGCCTTTTACAATGAACAGACAGAATACGGTATGCTCACCGATTCTGCAGTAATGATCCAGATTGAGGGCGTGGATTCCCTTTTCGTTCATTCTGATACCATTATGGCAGTACCGGATACCATTCCTGAAAAAAGGATCATTAAATCCTTCTACAAGGTTAAATTCTATCGCGCTGATTTACAGGGAAAATGCGACTCCCTGAGCTATACCGAAACCGATTCGACCTTTCGGATGTTCGGAGATCCGGTGTTGTGGACCGATAATAATCAGCTAACCGCCGAATTTATCGATCTGATCACCATAAATAAGGAGCTGGAAAGAATTGAAATGAAGAACCGGGCATTTATCATAGGGATAGAAGACAGCCTTCATTTTAATCAGATCAAAGGCCGCGATATGACCGGGTATATCCTGGAAAACCAACTGCAAAGAATAGACGTGAACGGTAACTCAGAAACCATATATTACGCCAGGGATGAGGAAGAACTGATTGGGGTTAACAAGGCTCTGAGTTCGGATCTTGTAATCCGGTTTTTGGATAATGAGATCCATAAGATTATCTATCTCACCAACCCTGCAGGAAAGTACCATCCCCTGAGTAAATTTCCCGACCAGGAATCAAGGCTGGAGGACTTTATATGGCTGGATCGGCACCGGCCCGGGAATAAAATGGATATTTTTATCTGGAAAGAATAGGAATCTCTGGAAATTAAAAAGGAAAAGGGTTACGCAGCTTATCGCTCAATATTCATCTTCATTGAAAAAGAAATCATCCTTGCTGGGATAATCGGGCCAGATATCCTCGATACTTTCATAGATTTCACCTTCATCTTCAATCTCCTGAAGATTCTCAATGACTTCCATGGGAGCTCCCGACCGGATGGCAAAATCGATTAATTCTTCTTTGGTAGCTGGCCAGGGTGCATCTTCAAGTTTTGAGGCTAATTCAAGTGTCCAATACATAATAGAGATCCTTTTAGCGAGTTTTTAGCTGCTATTGAAATTGCGCAAATATAAAAACTTTTTCAATATTTACAACTTCGGTTTCCAGGGAATTTCTTCAGCCGCTAATTCCTTGGAAATCAGCCTGGAAAAAACGAAAAAAAAGTCACTGAGGCGATTTAGGAAGATAATAACCTTCTCATCAACACGGAATTCTTCGGCTACTTTGATGGTGATCCTTTCAGCCCGGCGGCAAACCGTACGTGTTATATGACAATAGGAAACCACTTCGTTCCCTCCGGGAAGTACAAAATTGCGGATGGGCGGAAGTTTTTCTTCCATTTTATCAATTTCTTTTTCAATTCTGGTGATATCCTCATCCGACATCTGCGGCAGCTGGTCTTCACAATCCTCGCAATCGGCTGCAAGCAGAGAAGAACAGGTCATTAGCCTGTCCTGTATCCATATCAGCAGTTCCTTATAATAGTCATCGGAATAGGTATCTCTGAGCAAACCAATATAGGAAATTAGTTCATCAACGGTTCCGTACGCCTCAATTTTTGAGTGATATTTGGGTACCCTTCGTCCTCCGATCAGGGAAGTGGTCCCCCTGTCTCCCCCCTTGGTATAGATCTTCATGATTACTTCTGATTTTTAGCTGTTAACAACGTTCTTGATGGGATGTTCATTAAGGGTATCCGAATCCACAAACCCGTCTTTCAGCCTAATGATCCTGTGAGCATGCCTGGCTATCTCTTCCTCATGGGTAACCACGATCATAGTATTGCCTCTTTCATGGATCTGCTGAAAAAGGTTCATAATATCTTCCGAGGTTTTTGAATCCAGGTTTCCGGTGGGTTCATCTGCAAGGATGATGGAAGGGTCATTAACCATCGCTCTGGCAACGGCAACTCTTTGTCTTTGTCCACCCGAAAGTTCGTTGGGCTTGTGATGGGTCCGGTCGGCCAAACCAACATCGGTCAGCACCTTCATAGCTCTTTCCTCCCTGACGGTCCTGGATTTTCCGGCATAGATCAGGGGCAATGTCACGTTCTCGAGTGCCGTATAGCGTGGGAGAAGATTAAATGTCTGAAAAACAAAGCCAATCTCTGTGTTCCTTACATCCGCCAGCTGGTTGTCGTCCATCTTACTTACATCGGTACCATTCAGAATATAGGAACCACTGGTAGGGGTGTCCAGACAGCCCAGCAGGTTCATCAAGGTGGATTTACCCGAACCGGATGGCCCCATGATGGCAACATACTCATTTTTATTAATGTTGATTGAAATGGCCTGCAGGGCTTTCACAACGATCGTTCCGATGTAATAATACTTAACGATGTTGTTGAGTTCTATGATTTTAGGCATAAGATAAGGTTATGTTTTGACGAAGTTAATGATTAAAACGTGAAATTAAACCGGAATGGTATCAAAAATGAACTTTAAAATCCTGTTTTGCAATCCCCTCGCGAAAAAAGATCAACCCCATAAAGAACAGATCCACCGAAATGCTCACCTCCGGATCCCGGATGATCTCTTTCCATGCACGATAGGTTTCATCCGACCATCGAATATCGTCAAAAATGAAAATGCTGTCGGCATCAGCCAGCTTCTTCAGACTCCGGAAATTTTCCAGCAGGGCCTCCTTTCGGTGATCCCCGTCGATAAAGGTGAGCCAGGGGGATTCCGGGCGGGTGTATCGTTCAAGAAAATTTTGGAAATGGTCATGGTGAAATCTCACATTCTCCATACCCAGCTTTTCTGCCTCCTTACGAACGAATGCGGACCTGAATTCCTCGGACTCTACGGAATGAACTACTGCTCCCGGATTTCCGGCAGCAAGGAAAAGTGTACTGACCCCCATTCCTCCTCCCAGTTCCAGAATCTCGGCCGGCCGGAACTCATCCACAATCCTGTACAACATACAGGCATGTTTTAAAGAAACGGAAGATCGCCCTATCACTCCGCCCACAGAGACCTGTCCTTTCAATCCGGTTTTGGAACCTGCACCACTCACCCCTGCCTCCATCCGGGTTTTATCCCTTCTTATATTCCGGTACCACCGGAGCAGATGTTCCGGACACTTCCTACTCCCGGCAGAATGGATCACCTCCGCAACAAGCCGGAAAACAAAGGGACTGTGAATCCCAAATCCCTTTCTTCGGGCTTCAAAAAGAATAAAAACCAGATATTTTAGTACCATTTTAAGCAAAGGCAAAAGGAATTTGGGGAGGTTTACCTGTGTTATCTTACTTCAAATGCCTGTGTACTGAAACCCGTTTTTCCGCTCTGAGGATCGTATCCGTATACCACAATTTCGTATTCCCCTTCCACATCCGGGGTGTAAAATTCCACTCTTACGGGGCCCTGAGTGCCGGGTTTTAACCAGGGCTCCCACAGCAGGGTAGTTCTGTGATCCGGCAGATTGTTTTTAAAACGGGTTGGAGGGTCCGACTTCAGCCTTCCCTCCAGGGGAAAACTGAAATTCTGTCTTACCAGGTTTCCTTCATACTCAACATCGGAGTAATCGTTGGAACGGGTGTTAACAATGACGATCCCGTCAAAATTCTCGCTTCCGATAAATACCCGGCGGGCGATAATGCTGAGGTCACGCACTTTCGTTGGCGGCAGGGCAAAAACCGGTGCCGGATCGGTCAAGGGTACCCCGTCAAGCAGGTAGAGCGTATTTCTGCCCAGGGTACGGTTGGTGGTCCGGTCAACAACCTGTACATAGGGTTCTCCATTGTTCCTGAAGAACATGATCTGTTTCACGATCTCAAAAAATACTTCTTCCATATTCGGGAGTTCCACGTAATTATCCATCTCCAGCCTGAAATCGTGCCGGTCAAAAAGCCTGATTTCGTTTCCTGTTATCCGAAATTCGTCCCTGCCGGTTCCATAAATGGCGGAAATACTCTGATTCCTGTAAAGTTCTTCGGCAAAGGAAACCAGCTCTTCATTCACCGAATCGGGCCATATTATTTCTTCATCAAATCCGGAATAAAAAGGATTCTCTATGCTTAAGAAGCCATTGCGAACTGTATCGGCTGTCTTCAGAAAGATCTCATGATTACCATGGGCAAGGGAAGCAGGAAAACGGAAGTTACCCCCGGAATCAGACCTTTGAATAAACACCTGGGTAGAATCGCCGGGAAAGGAGAGGAATACAGGAATGCCGGAAGGATTCACCAAGTTCTCAATTCTTCCCTTAATGGCAGGAACCTCAATATTCCCGGTAATAAAGGGAACCTCATTCAAAGCATGAATTACCGAAAGCAGGCTGTCTGTAAAAATGCTTCCCAGAGCTCTTCCGATAAGCGGATCGGTCGAACTCCACGACGGCCTCACCATAGAGGCAGGATCCTGTTCATGAGAAAATTCAATTCCGGGATTATCAAAGAGATGAGGGACCTTTCTCCGCACAACCACGGTCAGATACATATCCGGATGCGGAGGGGATGGAATGCCCGAAACAGAAATTTCTGCGACCCCTTTTTCCCGGGTGCCGTATACTCTTTTTCCCAATTCGGCCCTGATCCCAAAAATATCCCTTACCGGCCGGTAAAAATCCACCTCCGAAAGTAGGTCATTATTCCCATCCTTTAGCCGGAAGGAATAAATCATCGTCCTTTCTTCCCCGAAGGAATAAAAAATTCTTTCTTCTACAGGCTCACTCCCCAGCAGACTGTCACGGAGAACATCAAAAACTTCCACTCTGAGGTTTGCAAAATTAACCGAGGTATCTGTTGTTTCTATGTTGAAGCCCATACCACCCGGTTCAGGAACAGGCTTGAGCAGGGTCGAATTCCTTTCAATGCCGGGAAGGATCGCCCTCTGAACCGGATATAAACCGGGCATATTGAGATAGCAGGGAGGAAATACCGGAACAAAATCACAATACGCGGTGCTGTGATCAATTTTATAAACGAATCCCAGAGTATCCCCAAGGGAATTGGTAATAAAAGCTCCCTTAAAGGGATCTGCCTGCCCATTATCGGAAGTGATGAACAGCCGGCTGCCAATCCCGCTAACAAGCCTGCCTCCTTCAGGAAAAAACTGCGGATTCACCCTTTGCACCCTTCTGATATTTTCTGCGGAAGGAAACCGGAAGGTGGAATTTAGGGCAGGATTAAGTACCATAATCTTCCTCCTATAAAAGGTCTCTGCTCCCAGGTCTCGTAAATAAGGGGTATAAGCCCTGATTAAATAATACCCCGAAGAAAGTCCGCCGGGAAGAGAAAACTCTCCCGCCCCATTCCCTTCCGACAAGGTAATGGCGAGCTTATCCACATTCTCCCCGAAAGCATCCCAGATCTCCAGATAGGCGATTTCTGATTTTTCTCCGGATTGACCTTTCAGCCATACCCGGAAAGAAATAGTCTCACCAGCCATATAAATATCCCTGTCGGTAAGAAGGTAAAGCGATTCGGACAACTGTGAAAAGCCCGTCGGGATATTTACAGACAGAAGGCAAAGGAGAAGGGCTGCTATGGGTATCTTTTTCAGTCTCATGAAGGCTAAAATCTGAAATTATAGGAAAGTGAAACAATGGGTTCAGCAAATATGGACATTTTGTATCCCTGTACACTTTCCTTCCCGCTTACAAAGTAAATCGAATAGGTATTATCTCTTCCGGTAATGTTATAGACCGACAGACTCCAGAAACTATGAGCGATTTGGTCAATTCGCAGATTACCATCCAGATTCAGTGAAATATCCCAGCGGAAATAGTCCTCCACTCGATATTTGTTCCTCTCCGAATAATGAAGAAACTGCCCGTTCCTGAAATTATACCTTGCTACCGGATAAGTAATGGGACGACCTGTTGAGTAAACTACATTCGAGGAGACACTTAAACGGCGGTTAAACCGGAAGCTTCCCACCACAGAAAGAGAGTGAGGTTTATCGTACACGGCGGGGAACCAGTTATTGGAGTTGATCTGCTCATCCGGGAACTCAGAATCGGTTTTCTGCTCAATCCTGGAGTAAGTATAGGATAACCATCCGTTCAACTTCCCTGCAGGTTTACGGATCAGCAGCTCCACCCCGTATGCTCTGCCTTCCGTGTCAACCAGCTCGGTCTCCACATGCTCGTTCATTAGCAGGGTGGCCGCCACTTTATAATCTTTCAGCCCGTCTATCCTTTTGTAATACGTTTCCACCGAAGTTTCAATTCTTCCGCTGAAAAGATTCTGATAATAACCCAGGGATACCTGATCTGCCACCTGCCTGCTTATATTCGGGTCACTCAGCTTCCAGGTGTCGGTTGGAGAAACCGAAAAGGTATTCGACATAATATGGATATTCTGCCGCATTCTTGAATAGCCTGCCTTCAGAGAGTTATTGGCTCCCAGGGTGTATCGCAGGGATAATCTTGGCTCCGGACCATGATTGCTGTCAATGATCCCGAATCCATCGTAAAAGCTCGTATCTCTCAGGGTGGAAATATCCAGGGGCAATCCCTCCACATAACCAAACACCGAATTGGGAGAAAGATAGGCATATAAGGAATATCGGAGTCCGGCGTTAAGAGTAAGCCGCCGGTTTATTTTATACTCATCCGAAATGTAAATAGCCATATCCAGACCTTTCTCGGTTTCGATCCTTTCCTGCATAATCCCCGATTCAGGACCGACTGCATCAAGGCTTCCGGGAAGCAGACTATAAAGAGCACTGCTCAGGCCGAAATTCAGTAAATGATTGTTGTTCAGAAAATAAGTAAAATCATTCCGGTATTCATAGTAGTCAATGTTGTACTTAACCGTATATGCCTTCTTAGGAAAGGCCTTATCTGTCAGGGAGTTATAGTATCCACTGTAGATAAGGTTATTGCTCATGATCAGGGCCGGATTGATCCGGTATTTCCATTCCAGGTTCAGACTCTGATTGGTGTATTCGAAACTGGTATCCTTGAGATTCTTATGAAAAACATCATCGCTGTAATATCCCGAGACACTCAGAGAGTGCTTGGGATTCAGGGAAATATCCAGTTTAGCGTTCAAATCGTAAAAGGCAGCTTCACTTCTCCGGATCTCTTCGTTGTTGATCCTTTTCAGTATCCAGTTGGAATAGGTACTCCGCCCCGCTGCCAAAAATGAGATCTTATCCTTTACAATGGGCCCTTCAAGGTTGAATTTACCGGTTAAAGGACTCACCCCTGCGCTTCCGGCGAACCTCTTTTTGTTTCCGTTTTTCACGTTCAGATCCATGACCGAGGATAAACGCCCTCCCATGGAAGCAGGTACCACCGATTTATAAAGTTCGAAATCACGAATGATCTCCGCATTGAAGGCTGAGAAAAAGCCCATAAGGTGAGAAGGGTTGAATACGGGGGCCTTATCGATCAGGATCAGATTCTGATCGGTATTCCCTCCTCTTACATTAAAGCCGGTGGTTCCTTCACCGACCGACTGTACTCCCGGTAGAAGCATGGAAACCTTGAGAACATCCACCTCCCCGATAACCGGGATAGAGCTGATCGCACGCGTATCCAGCCTGCTTACCCCCATTCGGGTGCTCTGAACGTTATCGAACTTCTGGGAGGTGACAACCACGGCTTTTAATTCCATGGCTTTATCTTCCATTTCCACATTCAGCTTATCGTCGGAATAAACATTCACGGTATAAAAAATCTCTTTCTTACCCACAAAACGGAAAGCCAGCCTGTGGGTTCCTTTGGGCAAACTGATAAAATAATAACCCGATGAATTGGTGACCGTACCGGTCTGCAAGTCTTCTGAATACACCGTTACCCCGATAATCGGCTCACCCGATCCCATCTCGGTAACCATCCCGGAGATAACCGCTTTGTTCTTTCCTCTTCCTTCGGCCGCATTTCCAATATCAATTACCTGCAGGTATTTATTTTCCTCCGGAATTTCAACCGCTTCGACCATCTCCTCCAACTCAACACGGATTGCCTCGTCGTCCGTTTCTCCTTCGGAATTCGCAAAGTAACCGGGTGGAAGCCCAAGCCGGGAAAAAGACTCGGGACTGATATAGATCCTGTCCTTACCCTGTCTTTCCAGAACGTACTGTGTGCCCGACAGAAAAGAGGTTAATACCTCATCCACATTCATTTCTGTTTCGGGAATGGAAATCTTCCGGTTTTCAAACCATTCCGATTTGAAAAACAGACTGATGCCATAGTTTATCTGAAGACTGTCGGCAAAATCATGGATGGAAATTCCATCCCAGGATGGGGGAACCGCCGGTTCATCCTGTGCTTTCAAACCCAGGGAAAGGATTAGAAATAATGTAGCAAGTATGATCTTCATTCTTCCTCCCTGATTAGCTGTTCACAATATTTTACCAGTGAGATCATCTCAATGTCGGTGGCCGACCGCAGGATAATACGGTTTGAACGGAGGTAGGAGCGGATCTCTTTTTTATATTCCGGGAAAACACCGAAAATACTGGAATTCCCTTTGAGCTCATGGAACACCCCACGGTAAACCAGATAATTACGGGTTTCCGGCTCAAAACTACTGCCGGCAGTGCTTCCGGTTTCCTCCAGCTCTTTGGAATATTTCCTCAACAGGTAAAGATCCTGGCCATGAAGTATCCGGAAATAGCCCTTAAACTGCGGATCCCTGCCCAACTGCATCTTCCCGGTATTGACAAACTTCATTCCATCAAGTTGAAAAGACCTGATATACAAGGGATTGAGCACAATAAGCTCGGGCTTTCCCTGTATAATTTGTTGAACCACCAACTCATCTTTATAGGTGTCATAATTCATCAAAACCTCTTCAAGTTTCCCCAGTTCACTGTTCAGGGATCCATACTTCCAGGTTTTATCGTTCAGGAAAGGGTGACCCTGATTGGCGGGGGTAAGGTGATACTGCCATCCGTTTATATGGATCAGGGAGGTATCCTCAGGCAGGATTGAACCGCTGACTGAAGCCAGGACCGGCCAGCTTTGCAGGGTCAGTAACAGCAAAAGCCTGACTGCGATTTTCAGTTTATCATTCAATCCAGTAGTCAGGTTTGGAGGTTTCACCCACATAGGAACAATCATAACACTTGCGTAAATTTGTAATTACCACAATGGTATCATCGAGGAAAGAGTCAAAATATTCATAAACATAGAAGAAATTACGAATGGAACCGCTTTCCCAGTCTGCCTTACTGACATTGCGTATTTCACAATCCTCAAACCCCGTAAATACAAATCCAAATTTGAGATCGGACCGGTCAATAAAGATCCTTTGCGTGGCGACTTCCGAGGCTTCAAATAAACCCAGTACAGGTTCATCCGGTTCATCCACATTCTGTATGTTGCTCGTAAGTCCTGCCGGAATGGGATCAAAAAAACCGCCCGATCCTTCATTAATTTTCTGGATCTTGGTGAGGTAAATGTAATTATCCCGGTTCGACGAATACTGTTTGATCAATGCACTGTACCGTATGGCTAATTTATTATTCGTAAAAGGGATCATATACAGGTACTGCTGGTCCAGTTTATTATCCACCAGATTTTCGGTGGTGCTGATGCTGATTCCGCGGGAGTTTGCATACTGCCAGCATGTATTCACTTCCGGGTAATTCAGAGGGGATCTGATCTCCCAGCTTTCTTCCCAGGCCCAACGGTAATATCGGGTATCCTCCTCCGATCCGGTGGAGTTCAGGAATATTTCCACCCCTTCTCTTCCCATAAGCGATTCATCCTCATCTCCCCTTCGATCAATAAAGTTAATGGAATCAATGCCAGGCACGCTAAGCATTTCCACAAATTCGGAACGGTAATTGTTCCCGTCGTCGGTTAGGATGGTCAGACGGTAAAACTCGCCGGCCCGGGGCTGAAAATCACTTTTTGCATAAACGTATTCCCCGTCTTTCAGCTCTTCAAGAAAAAACTGATTACCCGCTTCATTCTCAACAAAAACAACCGCATCAGATTCAGGATTGGTCCGGTTCTCATCGTAGGCAAAACTCCGGGAAATGATCACCCGGGCTTTCTGATCCTCATTACTGATCAGCCCGTCAACCACCAGGATCTCATCGAATCCTTCAATATCCGGCTCAAAGGGTTCAATGCAGGATTGCAGAAGAAGCCCTGCAAAAATCAAGGGATAAAAAAATCTCATTATCGGCGATTAGCTGATTGTGATTCCCAAAAGTAACAAAAAAACAAGATCCCTGCTATGAAACAGTTTTTTCGGAAAGTGAAAATTATTGCGGGAGTTTTCTTACAATTCAATCAGGGTGATTTCCGGTGGTGTGCCTACTCTTCCGGGAAATCCGATAAAGCCAAGTCCGGTGTTTACGTACAATGCCTGACTCCCCTCCCGGTAAAGCCCCGACCATCGGGGGTACTTCAACTGTACCGGACTCCACCGGGCATTTCCTATCCCCACCGCAAATTGAAATCCGTGGGTATGGCCCGAAAAGGTAAGGTCGATCCTGGTTTTCCCCAGCACCTCCGCATCCCAGTGGGAAGGATCGTGCGATAACAGGATCTTAAACCGGTCGGCTGGCAAACCAGACATGGACGCCTCAAGATCACCGTACTGAGGAAAGGGTGGCTCACCCCAGTTCTCAACCCCGATCAGATCCACATTCTGCCCCCTTCTTTCCAGAACAACCGATTCATTTCTCAGAAGGGTAAAACCCGCTTCCTCCTCCAAAGCCTCGAGCCGTCCCAGGTTCTCTTTAGAATCCTCTTCACTTTCCCACGGAAAATCATCCCCATAGTCATGATTCCCCAAAATGGAAAATTTCCCTTCCCTGGCCCGTAAATTCGAAAGAACCGGCACAAAATCCTTCATTTCCCCGGCCAGACTGTTCACCATGTCTCCGGTAAAAAATATATAGTCGGGCTCCAAGTCATTAATGACTCCCACAACCTCCTCCACAAAACCCGTATCCCCACCGAAACTTCCCAGATGCAGATCACTGATCTGAACCATCCTGATCCCCTTAAATGCATCCGGTAAATCCGGAAACTCCATTTTTACCCTCTTTACCCTGATCTGATTCCTACCGATAAAGATCCCATGGAGAACCGATAAAAAGGGGATCGCCGATAAAATGAGCCCGGCTTTGGTAATGAAATTCCTCCGACTCACCCTCAATGCGACATTTTCGCTGAGCCGCTTCCTGAAAATGATTGAAATCATCCATCCCCCCGCATTGACCACATCCTGAAGTAGGATAAAAACAAGCAAAAAGAGCTTGGGCAGGTAAAACAAAACCCACAAGCCAAAAAATTTCATCGTAAGGAAATAAAACCGGGTGTAATCGTAATTTTTGCGGTTATAAACGATCCAAACCAAAAATAAAAAGTTCACTACACTTATCCCCCAGAAAACGATATTCACCATGTGGGTTTTGGCGGGCGAAACATTTTTTAGAATCCGGTGAATAGCCCTGTAACTAACAATATCCAGAATAACAATCAAGGCAAGCAGTCCGAAGACAAAAATAAAAATCTCATTTTGCATAACAGGGCAAACAAAGTACTGGATTACAACAAGAAAGGCTAAAAGTATGAAACATAAATGAAAGCATAATGTTTACTATCCTCTTTTTTTTTCACGACTGAAGGGTCCCTCTTTCAGATCCTGGAAAACTTTATTTTCACCAGGCAATTTTTTTTTCGATCTTTAAAAATTCCCTTAGGAACCATGAGTGAATTCCTGAACAACGAGATAACGTTTTTGCCAGGTGTGGGTCCGAAACGCGCGGAACTTCTGGATAAAGGACTGAATATCAAGTCTTTTCAGGATCTTTTGTACTATTTCCCCTACCGACATGTGGACCGCACCCGATTTTATCTCATCCGGGAATTAAACGAAAATCTCCCGTTTATTCAGGTAAAAGGGAAGATCCTCTCCTATTCAAAGGAAGGCCCCCCCCGGGGAAGAAGCCGCCTCAGCGCCGATTTCAGCGATGGTACAGGCACTATCAAGCTTCTGTGGTTCCAGGGGCATAAATGGATTCCGGAGAATTTCCCCCCGGGTGTCCCCCTTATTATCTTTGGAAAACCCTCCCTGTTCAAAGGCAGCATCAACATCATCCATCCGGAGCTGGACCCCCTGTCCGATGAAAAAAAAATAACCGGTAAACTTCAACCGGTTTACTCTGTGCCGGAGAAACTAAAAAATCAGTACATCACTTCCAAAACCCTGTCCAAACTGGTCCATACCCTGCTGGAAAAGCTCGATGGGAGTATTCAGGAAACCCTTCCCGGATGGCTGCTGACAAAAACCGGGCTGATCCCCCTCAGGGAGGCCTTACTTAATATACACTTCCCTGAAAATCCCGAAATCCTGAGAAAAGCCTCCTACCGGCTAAAATTTGAAGAACTGTTTTATATACAATTGAATATTCTCTGCCTTAAGTCGGGAAGGGAACACAAATTCAAGGGATTTACCTTCGATCGTGTGGGGAAATACCTGAACGATTTCTACCATAAAGCCCTCCCTTTTGAACTTACCGGAGCCCAAAAACGGGTCATTAAGGAGATCCGGAAAGATATGGGTTCGGGAAAGCAGATGAACCGGCTGCTCCAGGGGGATGTAGGCAGCGGAAAAACCCTGGTTGCCCTGATGTCCATGCTGATCGCCCTCGATAACGGATTCCAGGCATGCCTGATGGCTCCTACCGAGATCCTGGCCAATCAGCATTTCAAAACCATACGGGAATTCACGGCCATTCTTGGGATTGAAGTCGGACTCCTCACCGGATCGACCAAAAAAGCAGAAAGAACCCTCCTCCACGAAAACCTGAAAAATGAAAATCTGAAAATTCTCATCGGAACCCATGCCCTCATTGAAGATACGGTTCAATTCGGGAACCTGGGACTGGTGGTTATCGACGAACAACACCGCTTCGGGGTTGCCCAGAGGGCCAGACTTTGGAAAAAAAGCGATTACCTGCCCCATGTCCTGGTGATGACAGCCACCCCCATCCCCCGAACCCTGGCCATGACCCTCTACGGAGACCTCGATGTTTCCGTGATCGATGAACTTCCCCCGGGAAGAAAACCCATAAAAACCCTGTGGCTCAACGATAAGAAACGCCTCCGCCTCCATGGGTTTATAAAAGAGCAAATCCAACAGGGCAGACAGGTGTACATCGTCTACCCCCTCATCAAAGGCTCAGAGAAAATGGATTATAAGGACCTGGAGGACGGATACGAAAGCATAGTCAGGGCTTTCCCCCCACCCGAAACCCAGGTTGGGGTGGTACACGGCCGAATGAAAGCCGTCGAAAAAGACATCTCCATGAAGCATTTTAAAAACCGGGTAACCCAGATCATGATCGCCACCACAGTTATTGAAGTCGGTGTGGATGTACCCAACGCCTCCGTCATGGTGATCGAAAGTGCTGAACGATTCGGACTTTCCCAACTCCACCAGTTGAGAGGACGGGTGGGCAGAGGAGCAGAACAGTCGTATTGTGTGCTGATGACCGGCTATAAACTTTCCGATGAGGCCAAAACCCGAATGAGGATCATGACCGAAACCAACGACGGTTTCGAAATCGCCGAAGCCGACCTTAAACTCAGAGGACCCGGCGATATTGAAGGAACCCAGCAAAGCGGAATACCCTTCGACCTGAAAATCGCCCACCTGGGAAAAGACGGACAAATTCTACAGTACGCCAGAAATGTTGCACTCCGGATCCTTGATCACGATCCGGACCTGGAAAAAGATGCCAATGCCGTCCTTGCCAGAGAACTCAGAAAACGCTTCACCAAAAATATTGACTGGAGCAATATTAGCTGAAAAGGAAACTTCATCTTAACATTAACCACAAAAAACAGGATTTTTATAATAGTTTTCTGGTTTTTGTTAATTATTATTTATAATTCTAAAGTTTTCAAAAGACAAAGAATTGGGATATATTTGCAATCGTTTTTGGAATAACAATTTAAGGGAAGAAGATGAGTCGATTTTCAGAAGTAGTTAAGGTAAAGAATATTCAAATCCCGGAGAGAATCACCAGTCTCGTGGAAAATGCGGTAAGCAATACTTTGTTTACAAGCAGTGTTGATCTTGCGGAAGCTTCCACCGGACCAGAAAAAGGGATTTATTATGAAGTAAAATATGATGTTCCCGGGAAAGGGGAATACACCGAAGTGATTGTCCATAAGGTGAAGAACGGGATCTCTGCAAATTATACCGAACCATACATGCGGAGGCGTGACCCTGATACCATGGTTATTGCCGATACCCTGCCCTCAGACAAGGTAAGGTTTCACGACAAATACGGTTATGAATTTGACATTCTGAAGGACGAGACCTTCAGGTGGCTGGAAAAACAGGATCTGGCAGTATTTTTTTATTTTGCCGGCCGACAGAATATTGGTTCAGGGGGGATTGCGATCGCCCCTGCGAATGCGGCCTTTTTTGCCATGGGATTATCCATGCTTCAGCAGATCCTCACCGTCGATGAGATCCCGGAAAATTTTATTATAGAGTCCGCAATCATGGTTGCTCCACCCTTCAGACATACGCATTTTGAGGGTAAGCAGGTTGTAGTCCATAACCGGCTTGAAGACCTTCACGAGCTGTATTCCTATAATCTCTATCCCGGACCCAGTGCCAAAAAGGGATTATACGGAGTCCTCCTCACCAAGGGCGAAAGGGAAAACTGGATAACCACACACTGTTCTACCGTAAAAGTTACCAGTCCCTACGACAACATCACCAATTTCATGCATGAGGGTGCCAGCGGCGGAGGGAAAAGTGAAATGCACCAGCACATTCTCAGAGAACCTCAGGGTCAGGTTCTGCTTGGCGTGAATACCATAACCGGGGAAGAAAGGCATATATCCCTCCCCGTTTTCTGTTCTTTCAATCCGGTTACAGACGATATGGCCTTATGTCACCCGTCAATTCAGCGAAAAAATGGCAAGCTTACGCTTACCGACGCAGAAAATGCCTGGTTCATAAGGGTTGACGGGGTCAAAAATTACGGCGATGATCCCTACCTTGAAAAAATGACGATCAACACCGAAAAGCCCCTCCTTTTTCTGAATGTCGAAACCCAGCCCGGATGTACGGCCCTTATTTGGAATCACATCAAGGATGCCCCCGGGGTTCCCTGTCCGAATCCGAGGGTGGTGGTACCCCGTGATATTGTTCCCGGCATCGTGGATTATCCCGTCAATATTGATGTCCGAAGTTTTGGTGTCCGCACCCCGCCCTGCTCTGCCGAAGAACCCAGTTACGGGATCATCGGACTGTTCCATATCCTGCCCCCGGCCCTGGCCTGGCTGTGGAGACTGGTAGCCCCAAGAGGGTATGCCAATCCCAGCATCGTAGGTACCGATGCCATGTCGAGTGAAGGGGTCGGTTCTTACTGGCCTTTCGCTACCGGCGAGATGGTTAAACAGGCAAACATGCTTCTGGAACAGATCATGCAGTTTCCGAGAACCCGCTACACCCTGGCCCCCAATCAGCACATCGGTGTCTGGAAAGTAGGTTTCAAACCCCAGTTGATGATGAGAGAATACCTGACCCGTCGTGGCAGTGCGAAACTGAGAGAGGACCAGTATCAGGATGCCCGTTGCTCACTGCTGGGTTACGAACTGAATTATCTGACCATCGAAGCTTCCAAGATTCCTTCCCGCTTCCTTAAAGTATACAGACAGCAGGAAGTGGGCGAGCACGGATACGATGAGGGTGCCCGTATACTTAAAGATTTCTTTAAGACGGAACTGAAAAAGTTCCTGAAACCTGATCTTTCCGAGACAGGCCGACTCATCATCGACACCTGCCTGTCGGACGGAAGCGTGCAGGATTACATCAACATTATCCCGATGGACTATAACTACGCTTTCCAGAATTCCCATATCTAGAAAGAACAAGTTTTTTTCGTAAATTACCCCTTTGATATTCACCATGAGTAAGAAAGCGATTATCATCGGATCGGGAATCAGCGGACTGGCCATGTCTGTCAGACTTTCCGTTAAAGGCTACAGGGTTACGGTGTTTGAGAAAGACGAACTTCCGGGCGGAAAACTCAACCTGATCTCCATGCCCGGCTATCGCTTCGATTTGGGCCCCTCCCTTTTTACCATGCCCTGGCTGGTGGAAGACCTGTTCCGGATCGCAGGAAAGGACCCCGCCTCTGCTTTCTCTTACGTGAAGGAAGAACTTGCCTGTAAATATTTCTGGGAAGACGGAACCATTCTCCATGCCTGGTCGGAAGGGGAAAAACTGGCCGCAGAGGTGGAAAAAGTGCTGAAGGTACCCAGAGAAACAACCTTAACCTACCTCAGGCACGTTAACAAGCTTTACCGCTATACTGCCCCGGTTTTTATGGAACGCTCCCTGCATAAACTCAGCAGCTATGCCTCAACGGAGCTCCTGAAAGCGGGAAAATACCTCCCCAACCTGGACATTTTCAGGTCCATGAACCGTGCCAATCAATCCCGCCTGAAACATCCCAAACTGGTACAACTTTTTAACCGCATGGCCACCTATAACGGCTCCAGTCCCTTTAAGGCCCCGGGAATCCTGGCCATCATAGCCAGTCTGGAACACGGGAGCGGGGTTTATTTTCCCGAAGGAGGAATGTACAACATCACCTCAGCCTTAGTAAATCTGGCGAAAGATCTGGGTGTGGAATTCAGAATGAAAGAAGAAGTGAAAGAAATCTCCCTGGTCAATAAAAAGGCTGCCGGGGTGATAACCTCCCAGGGGGAATACCCGGCCGACATTGTGGTTAGCAACGCCGACGTGGTTCATACCTATAATCACCTTCTAAAGGGGATTAAGAAACCCAAACGCATTCTCAATCAGGAAAGATCCAGCTCAGCTCTGGTGTTCTACTGGGGTATCGCAGGTTCATTCCCGGAACTGGAACTGCACAACATCTTCTTCTCAGAAAACTATCCGGCCGAGTTCGATCACCTCTTCAATAAACTGGATCTGTATGAAGACCCCACCATATACATCAATATTTCCTCCAAAAAGAACCCTTCCGATGCCCCCAAAGGTCATGAAAACTGGTTTGTCATGATCAATGCACCGCACGAAAACGGTCAGGACTGGCCAGGGCTGATTTTCCGAAGCCGTGAAAACATCCTCTCCAAGCTGAACCGAATCCTTAAAAAAGACATCTCAACCCTGATCGCCGGCGAAGAAATCCTGGATCCTCCCGGCATCGAAAGCAAAACCTCCTCCTACCTGGGCTCTCTTTACGGCACCAGCTCCAATTCCCGCTTCGCCGCTTTTCTGCGGCACCCCAATTTCTCCTCCTCCATTCGGGATCTTTATTTTATCGGCGGAAGTGTCCATCCCGGTGGCGGCATCCCCCTCTGTCTGCTCAGCGCCAAAATCACATCAGAATTAATCCCCTGAAATTCGGCCGGATAAACCCGAGACACCCCCGACGCCAATTCTTTATTTAAAATCATAATAAATTGTAAGTGTGATTTTAGTTTATTTTTAAAAGCAGGTGTTAATAATTCCTTAATTATAATTTTGCATTGAACTCTGAAAGGACGAATCCATGTCTTCTGAGAAATCCATAGAACATAAAGGGATCATCCATAAAATTACCAACGGAAGAATCAGTGTGCGCTTCACTGTTGCTTCTGCATGCTCTTCCTGCCATGCCAAAGGCCTTTGTTCGGCCTCGGAAATGAGCGACAAGGAGATCAGTGTGCCTGTGGGCAATACCCAATTTACCCCCGGAGAAGAGGTGATGATCGTGATGCAAACCGGGCAGGGTCTTAAAGCAGTGGCCTGGGGTTACATTTACCCCTTCCTTCTCCTGTTGATCTTGTTGCTGGTTTTTACCGCAACCGGTATGGGTGAACTCAGAGCAGGTATTTTTGCCCTTTCATCCCTGCTCCCCTACTATTCGTTTCTGTACTTATTCAGAGATAAGATTCACCGGCAGTTTAATTTTTCTATAAGAAAGATCGTTTGAAAATGAGTCCAACCTTAATTTATATTGTTGTTTCATTAAGTGCCATCGGGGTTACCGCTGCGGTAATCCTTTTTATTGCCGCCCGGAAATTCAAGGTTTACGAGGATCCGCGGATTGACCAGGTGGAAGAGGTACTCCCCGCTGCCAATTGCGGAGGATGTGGCTTTGCAGGCTGCAGAAATTTTGCCGAAGCCCTGGTCAAAGCCGATATCCTCGACAATCTTTACTGTCCGGTGGGAGGCAACGAAACCATGGCCAAAGCGGCAGAAATCCTGGGTGTCGAAGTGGCCGAACAAGCCGAAACCGTGGCCGTGGTAAGGTGCCATGGCACCCCCGAACACCGTCCACGAATCAATACCTATGAAGGGGCCTCTACCTGTGCGGTCAATCATATGCTCTATATGGGTGAGACCGGCTGCGGATACGGCTGCATGGGGCATGGTGATTGTGTGGATGCATGTGATTTCGATGCCATCCATATGAATCCACAGACCGGACTTCCGGAAGTGACCGACGATAAATGTACCGCATGCGGAGCCTGTGTCAAAGCCTGTCCGAGGGATATCATCGAACTAAGAAAGAAAAATCCCAAAGACCGGAAAATTTTTATCAGTTGTGTGAATATGGATAAAGGTGCCGTGGCCAGGAAAAACTGCCAGGTTGCCTGCATCGGTTGTGGTAAATGCGTCAAGGTATGTCCCTTCGATGCCATCACCATGGAGAATAACCTTGCCTATATTGACCCGGTCAAGTGCAGACTTTGCCGGAAATGTGTGACCGAATGCCCGACCAACGCCATTCATGAGATAAATTTCCCTCCAAGGAAAACCAAACCTGAAATAAAAGAAGAACCCGAAAAAGTGTAACCAAAGACTAATCCCCGTGCTTAAAACATTCAAAATGGGAGGCGTTCATCCTCCCGAAAATAAATTCTCTTCCGGACGTCCCATTGAGGAACTTGCCATTCCAAAGTTAGCTTATATTCCTATTTCCCAACATATTGGATCTCCTTCGAAAATCCTGGTCAACAAAGGTGATGAGGTTAAAACGGGACAGATTATTGCTGAATCCTCGGGGTTTGTCTCTGCCAATATTCATTCCTCTGTTTCAGGAAAGGTTGTAAAAATTGACAATTTCATCGACAGCTCCGGATATCGGAAACCGGCCGTTCAAATCCAAACCGAAGGGGATGAATGGATCCCGGAAATTAACCGCGATGAAACACTGTTGGAAAATTTCAACTATAGTCCGGAAGAGATCCGAGCAAAGATCCTCGCCTCCGGTCTGGTCGGACTCGGGGGAGCCACCTTTCCCTCCCATGTGAAGCTATCGGTTCCCGGAGGAAAAAAAGCCGAGTATCTGATTGTTAACGGCGTGGAGTGTGAGCCCTACCTTACCGCCGACCACAGCCTGATGCTCAGCAAGGGAAAAGAGATCATCGTAGGAACAAAGATCATGATGAAAGCCCTGGAGGTGGAGAAATGCATTATCGGCATCGAGAATAATAAACCCGATGCCATCCGGCATCTGACCAGGCTTGCTTCCGGTGAGCCGGGGATTGAGGTTCAGGGACTCAAAGTGAAATACCCTCAGGGTGGGGAAAAACAATTGGTGGCAGCTCTTTTAAACAAGGAGGTGCCCAGTGGCGGACTCCCCATCGATGTGGGAGTGGTTGCCTTTAATGTTGGATCGGTTTACGCAGCTTACGAAGCGGTTCAAAAAAACAAACCCCTGATAGACAGGATCGTTACCGTAACCGGGAAAAGCCTTTCCAGACCCTCCAATTTTAAAGTCAGACTCGGGACCCCCATCCGTGAGGTGATCGAAGCGGCAGGGGGGCTCCCTGGAGATACCGCAAAAGTGGTAAATGGGGGACCCATGATGGGCAAGGCACTCAGCGACCTGGAATCGCCCGTGGTGAAAGGGACCTCAGGAATCCTGATCTTCCCGGAAGAGGAGGCACACCGCAAAGAGGTGATCACCTGCATCCGCTGCACACGTTGCGTGAACGTTTGTCCGATGGGACTCGAACCCTACCTGCTGCAGGCAGCCTCCGAACGAAAGTTATGGGAAAGAGTAGAGGCCGAAAGGATCATGGATTGCATCGAGTGTGGTTCCTGCAGCTATATATGCCCATCGAACCGTCCCTTGTTGGATTACATTCGGATCGGTAAGGCAGAAACAGCCCGTCGGATGAGAGCCAGGAAAAATTAGCACAGCCAAAAAACCCTGAATAAACGCTATGAGTAGTTTAACTGTATCACCCTCACCCCATGTACATACCGGAGAATCAGTCCCCAGGCTAATGTACGGGGTTATTTACGCACTGATACCGGCCTTCCTGGTATCGTTATTTTACTTCGGTATCGGTATGATCATTGTCACTGCCAGCGCTGTGCTGGCCTGCGTGGTTTTTGAATACCTGATACAGAAATACCTTCTGAATCAGAATCCAACCCATCTTGATGGTTCCGCTGCCCTCACAGGTCTGCTTCTGGCCTTTTGCCTCCCCACAAACCTTCCGGTCTGGATCGTGATCATCGGTTCCCTGGTCGCCATAGGTGTGGGTAAAATGACGTTTGGCGGACTCGGGAACAATCCTTTCAATCCGGCGCTTGTAGGCCGGGTTTTCCTGTTTATTTCCTTTCCGGCCGCCCTTACCAGCTATCCGGAACCCGGACAATGGTGGACCTACCTCGACGCAACTACCGGTGCCACCCCCCTTACCCGGCTAAATGAACTCTCAGGAACCGGAGGATCGGTACAGAGCCTGATGACCGAGGTCCCCTCCCACCTGGACCTTTTCCTTGGGAGAATGGCAGGATCATCGGGCGAAATTGCTGCTTTTGCGCTGATCCTGGGGTTGATCTACGTGTTATGGAAAAAAATAATCAGCTGGCATATCCCGGTAACCATCCTTTTTTCCGTGGCTTTATTCACAGGGATCCTCTGGGTGGTTAACGATGATAAATTTGCAGATCCCCTGTTCCATCTGCTTACCGGCGGACTAATGCTGGGGGCTCTTTACATGGCAACCGATTATGTAACTTCACCCATGACCAAAAAAGGCATGCTCATCTATGGAGCCGGAATAGGGATCATTACCGTGCTTATCAGAGTTTTCGGAGCCTATCCGGAAGGGGTCCAGTTCGCCATCCTCATCATGAACGGTTTTACCCCTCTGCTGAATAAATATATCAAACCTAAAAGATTCGGAGATCAATAGCCATGGCAAAACGCGAATCCACATTCATGAATATGGTCCTGACCCTTTTCCTGGTCAGTTTCATTGCTGCCGGCACCCTGGGTTTTGTATATGAACTGACTAAGGAACCTATCCGCCTCGTAGAGATCCAGACCATCAACAAGGCCATTTCGGAGGTGATCCCGGAATTCGAAAATAATCCCTATGAGGACCTTTTTAAGATACCCACCGAAAAGGACAGCCTGGTTTTTTACCCTGCGATGAC